>NZ_CP129104.1:300000-570061 GCF_030406605.1 Curtobacterium sp. 458
GCCACGGTTCCCCGGCTGCGGCCGCAGTGCGCCGCGGGAGATGAAGTACGACGCCTTCTCCATCTCGTCCGGATCGAGCTCCAGCACCTCGGCCAGGCACGCGGCGTGCAGGGCGCGCGGGAGGTCCTGGTCGTCGGAGAACCCGAACTTGATCGTGATGTGGTCGATGCCGTCGTCCTCGTAGCCGAGGTCGTCGCGGAAGAACGCCTTCGCGTGCGGCACGTGCGGCACGTTCGCGGTGATGACGGACACGATGATCACGGTCCGGTGCACCACGTGGTTGTGCTCGACGTTGGCGCGGAGGGCGAGCGGCGTCGTCTCCTTGTTCGGGTGCGGGAAGATCGCGATGCCCTTGACCCGCGGGATCCCCTTCGTGTTGATCTTCTCGATGAAGTCCGCGAGCGACCCCTCCCGCTCCTTGCGCTCCTCCTGCACGAGCTGGCGCCCCCGTCGCCACGTCGTCATGAGCGTGATCACGGCGAGCGCGATGAGGAGCGGGACCCACCCACCGTGCAGGATCTTCGACAGGTTGCCGGCGAGGAACGTCAGCTCGAGGCCGCCGAACACGACCGCGGCGAGGACGAGCTTCCACGTCGCCCACTGCCACAGCGGCTTCACGACGAGGAGCAGCAGCAGGGTGTCGACCACGAGCGCGCCCGTGACGGACACGCCGTACGCGGTCGCGAGGCTCGCCGACGACCGGAACGTGAGCATGACCGCCAGCACGCCGATGAACAGCAGGAGGTTCACGGCAGGCAGGTAGATCTGGCCGCCCTCTTCGCGGGAGGTCTGGCGGATCGTCAGCGGGGGCAGGAGCCCGAGTTGCACGGCCTGCCGGCTGAGGGAGAACGCCCCGGAGATGACGGCCTGGCTGGCGATGACGGTGGCCGCGGTCGCGAGGATCACCACGGGCAGCTGGAGGCCGCTCGGGAAGAGCAGGAAGAACGGGTCCTTCGCGGCGGACGGGTCGCGGAGGACGAGGGACGCCTGGCCGAGGTAGTTGAGGACGAGCGCGGGGAACACGACGAAGAACCAGGCGCGGAGGATCGGCTTCCGGCCGAAGTGCCCCATGTCGGCGTAGAGCGCCTCGGCACCGGTGATGACGAGGACCACGGCACCCATGGCCACGAACGTGATGTACGGGTGTGCGATGAGGAAGGAGATCGCCCACGTCGGCGAGAGCCCCTGGAGCACACCGGGGTGCGCGAGGATGTGTGGCACCCCGGCCGCAGCGATGACGACGAACCACAGGAGCATGACCGGCCCGAACAGGTTGCCCACCTTGCCGGTGCCGAACCGCTGCACCGCGAACAGCACGATGAGGATGACGGCCGCGATCGGCACGATGAGGTGCTCGATGCTCGGGGCCGCCGTCTGCAGGCCCTCGACCGCCGAGAGGACCGAGACCGCCGGGGTGATCACCGAGTCGCCGTAGAACAGGGAGACCCCGACGATGCCGATGACGAGGAAGATCGTCGCGCCACCCCGCCGCTTGGCGTAGAGACGACGGGCCAGCGCCGCGAGTGCCATGACGCCGCCCTCGCCGTTGTTGTCCGCGCGCATGAGGACGAGGACGTACTTGATCGACACGATGACCGTGACGCTCCAGAACATCATCGAGATGACGCCGTAGACGTCCTCCTGGTTCGCCTTGACGATCCCGCCGTCGATCGTGAAGACGGTCCGGAGCGCGTAGAGCGGACTGGTGCCGATGTCACCGAACACCACGCCGAGCGCGGCGAGGGCGAGCGCGGCGATGCCCTTCGCGGGGCCGTGTCCGCCGTCCTCGCCGGTGTCGGTCGCGGGTGTGTGAGCGCGGGTCTCGGTCACCGTCGTCTCTTCCGTCACTGGTCGTCCGGGCGACGGCCGCGGATCATCCTCGCACCGTGCGGGCTGCGCCGTTCGCAGCGTGCGCACATGGACGGCCGGATGGCGCGCCTCTCGCGCCCGTCGCGACCCCGAGACGGACCGGAGGCGCGGTGCCAGCCGGCACCGCGCCTCCAGTCAGGGGGGTCCGTCGCCGCAGCGACGGTCGTCGCGTCAGCGACGGCGGAAGTAACCGTTCGCGCCACCGACGAACATCAGGATGGTCGCGACGATGACCGCGATGCCACCGATGAAGCCGAAGGCGTTGCCACCGGAGGCCGCGCCGACACCGACGCCGATGACCTGCAGGATCGCGATGACGAGCAGGACGATGCGGGCCCAGTTGCGACCGTCACGCATCTTGAAGACGATGATCAGCTCGACGACCGCGAGGATGAAGGCGAAGATCGCGCCACCGACGAGCGGAGCGGTGCCGACGCCCTGGGCAGCTGCTGCACTGCCGCCGGAGACGAGGCCGATGATGCCCGACAGGATGTTCGCCAGGATCACCACCAGCCAGATGATGAACGAGACGGTGACGGTGGTCGGACGACCCGACGTGGTGTTGGCCATGATTGCTCCCTCTGCATCGACCGCGTTCAGCGATCTTCCCGACAACGTACAGACGAAGGGCACGCTTGTCCGGAGCGGTCCGGAAACCGTCCGGACGGCCGGAGAAGTACCGATCTGGTACTGGCTTCTGGGCGGATTCCCAGCTAGCGTCATCGTGCCCCCTTCGAGGGCCATCCCCGATCGAAAGCGACACCGATGCCCTTCCCGATCCGCCGCGCCGTGCTCGTCACCACGACCACGGCAGCGCTCGTCGCCGGTTCCGTCCTGACCGGCTCGTTCTCCGCCAGCGCGCACCCCGCGCACGACCCCGGCCACCACGACGGCCAGCTCACCCCGCGCACCTCGTTCACCATGGCGGCCGACGGCTCGTCCGGTGCGACGCAGGGCGGCGAGGGCATCCCGAACATCGACTCCGTCAAGAAGACGATCGCGACGTACTACGGCGACCCCGGCACCGGGATCGCGAACAAGGACGACAGCCCGTACATCCGCGAGGTGCGGTCGATCATGGCGAAGCAGACGAAGGAGCTCCGCGGGGAGTACCGCCGCGCCGTCGCGCACCACCAGAAACCCGCGATCGTCCTCGACGCCGACGACACCACGCTGTGGACGTACGACATGGAGGTCGGGGACATGCACTTCGTGTTCACCCCGGCCGAGCAGGACGTCTGGGTCCAGGACCAGCGGTTCCCGGCCGTGCCCGCGATGGTCTCCTACGTGAACGCCGCGAAGGCGATGGGCTTCACGATCTTCGGGCTCACCGGGCGCAACGACGACCAGAAGGCCGCGACGCTCGCCAACCTCGAGAAGGTCGGGTACCAGGGCTTCACGTCCGACCACTACTTCACGAAGTGGACCGGCAAGGGTGCCTCGCAGCAGCCGTCCTACGTGCAGTGCGCCGCGGCCTCGTGCACGACGGTCGAGTACAAGGCGCTGACCCGGAAGCACATCGAGCGCGACCTCGGCTACACGATCGTCGACAACCTCGGCGACCAGTGGTCCGACCTGCAGGGCGGGTACGCCCAGGAGCAGGTCAAGCTGCCGAACCCGACCTACTACCTGCCGTCCGCGGACCTGCCCGGCGTCCGAGAGCCGTGGCTGGCCCCGCGCACGCACTTCCGGATGGCGGCCGACGGCTCGTCCGGTGCGACGCAGGGCGGCGAGGGCATCCCGAACATCGACTCCGTCAAGAAGACGATCGCCACGTACTACGGCGACCCCGGCACCGGGATCGCGGACAAGACCGACAGCCCGTACATCCGCGAGATGCGGTCGATCGTCCGGAAGCAGGCGCCGCTCGTCGCCGCACAGTGCTTCGTCGCGTCGAAGCAGCACCGCAACCCGGCGATCGTCCTCGACGCCGACGACACCACGCTGTGGACGTACGACATGGAGGTCGCGGACATGCACTTCGTGTTCGACCCGGCACTCCAGGACGAGTGGGTGCAGGACGAGCGCTTCCCGGCCACCCCGTCGATGACCTCGCTCGTGTCCGTCGCCGAGCGCTCGGGCTGCACGATCATCGGGCTCACCGGCCGCAACGAGGCGCAGCAGACCGCCACGATCGAGAACCTCCAGAAGGTCGGCTACCCGCAGTTCGCCGCCGAGCAGGACGGCAACCGCACGTACTACACGAAGTGGACCGGCACGGGCACGTCGCAGCAGCCGTCGTACATCACGTGCGCGACCGCGAAGTGCACCACGATCGAGTACAAGTCCCAGACCCGGGCGCACATCGAGTCCCGGTCCGGTGGGCGCTACGACATCGTGGCGAACTTCGGTGACCAGTACAGCGACCTGATCGGCGGCTCCGCCGACCGGAGCGTCAAGCTGCCGAACCCGACGTACTACCTGCCCTGATCCGTTCCCGCATGACGGCCTGGAGGCACGGTGCCAGCTGGCACCGTGCCTCCCGTCCGTTCCGTGGTCGCGTCGCGACCCGGCGCGCTTCAGCGCCGCTTCAGGCGGCTCCGACAGGCTGACGGCGTGCGCGTACTCGTGGTCGACGACGAGGTCCGGCTCGCCGACGGCATCCGCCGAGGGCTCGAGGCCGAGGGCTTCGCGGTCGACGTCGCCCACGACGGGGTCGACGGCCTCTGGTACGCCCGGGAGCACCCCTACGACGCGATCCTGCTCGACCTCATGATGCCGGGCATGAGCGGGTGGAAGGTCTGCGAGACCCTGCGGGCCGAGGGGAACTGGACGCCCGTGCTCATGCTCACCGCCAAGGACGGCGAGTGGGACCAGGTCGACGCGCTCGACGGTGGCGCCGACGACTACGTGACGAAGCCGTTCTCCTACCCGGTGCTCGTCGCCCGGCTGCGCGCGCTGGCCCGGCGCGGCTCGCGGGAGCGGCCGACCGTGTTGTCCGCCGGCGACCTCCGGCTCGACCCCGCCGAGCGACGGGCCTGGCGCGGCGAGCAACTGCTCGACCTCACGAGTCGGGAGTTCACCGTGCTCGAGTACCTCATGCGGCACGCGGGGCAGGTCCGCTCGAAGTCGGACGTCATCGCGGGTGTCTGGGACGAGGCGTTCGAGGGTGACCCGAACATCGTCGAGGTGTACGTCGGACACCTCCGGAGGAAGGTCGACCGGCCGTTCGGACGGGCCGCGATCGAGACCGTCCGCGGGGCCGGGTACCGCCTCGACGCCGACGGTGGCTGAGCGCTCCGGCGGGCTGGCTGCTCCCGCTCGTCCACGTCGCCGTCCTGCGAGCATCAGGGCCCGTGCGACGGCGGGTGCCGCGGCGGTGATCGCGGTCGCCCTGGTCGTCGGCGCCGTGGCGTTCGTCTGGGTGCTCCGGTCCTCGCTCGTCGGCGGCGTGCAGACGACCGCGGAACAGACCCTCGACACCCTCGCCGCCCGGATCGAGGCCGACGGACCGTCCGTCGTGGCCGACCAGGACGACGACCTGCTCGTGCAGGTCGTCACCGACGGGCGGGTGCTCGCCCACGGCGACGACGCGGACGACCCGACGCTCCCCACGACCGACGGGTCGCGGTACCGGCACGACGGCGAGTCCTGGCTGCTCAGCACCGACGACGTCGACCTGCCGGGCGGCGGTGAGGCGACCCTCGTCGTCGGGGCGTCACTCGCCGACGCCGACGCCGCGACCGCGGAGGTCTCGGTGCTGCTCGCCGTCGCCGTGCCCGTCGCGGTGCTCCTCATGGCCGGGGTGACCTGGGTCGTGGTCGGGCGTGCCCTGCGACCCGTCGACCGGATGCGCCGCGAGGTGGACTCGATCGCGGCAGCCACCCTGGACGCCCGGGTCGCCGAACCCGGCAGCGGCGACGAGGTCGACCGGCTCGCCGCCACGATGAACCGCATGCTCGGCCGACTCGAGCGCTCGCAGGAGGTCCAGCGCCGGTTCGTCGCCGATGCCTCGCACGAACTGCGGTCCCCGCTCGCGACGATCCGGCAGCACGCCGAGCTCGCCCGTGCGCACCCGGAGGTCACGGACACCGACGAACTCGCCGGCGTCGTGCTCGACGAGGGCGCCCGTCTGGAGGACCTCGTCACCTCGCTCCTGCTGCTCACCCGGGTGGACGAGCGCGGGGTGGAACGGGACACGGCCGTGGACCTCGACGACGTCGTGCTCGCCGAGGCGGCACGGCTCCGTGGCCTCGGCGTCACGGTCGACGCTGGTTCGGAGGGGGCGGCGCGGGCGTCCGGCGACGCGGTGCTGCTCGGACGGGTGGTGCGGAACCTCGTCGACAACGCCGCTCGGCACGCTCGGTCCCGTGTCGTCCTCGGTCTGCAGCGCCGCGGCGACGTGGTCGAGTTGACGGTGGACGACGACGGCTCCGGGGTCCCTGCCGACCAGCGCGAGCGGGTGTTCGAGCGGTTCGTCCGGCTCGACGAAGGACGTGCCCGGGACGCCGGCGGATCGGGGCTCGGGCTGGCGATCGTGCACGACGTCGTCCGGGCGCACGGCGGGAGCGTGGCGGTGTCGGACGCGCCCGGTGGCGGGGCGCGGTTCGCGATCCGACTTGCCGCGACCGACTGAGGGCACCGCTCCGGGCCGCGTCCCAGGCCGCTTCAGGGTGGCTTCAGCACCCGCTCGACACACTCTCGGCATGGACACGACACGCTTCCCCGCCACCGCCCGCCGCACCGCCCTCGTCGCCGCGGTCCCCCTCGCGCTCGTCCTCGCGCTCGCCGGGTGCTCCACCGGGTCCACCGGTTCCTCGGACACCGGCTCGGGCTCGGGTTCGGGCTCGGGTTCGTCGAGCAACTCCGACGGGTCCGGCACCGGGTCCTCGGCGACCGCCGAGCGCTCGTCGGCACCGTCGGGCTCGGCGACAGCCGACGGGTCGGCTCTGCGCGCCGCCGTGTCGACCGCACGCGACGCGGTCGCCTCGGGCACGGTGATCGCAGTCGAGCAGGAGGCCGGCGGCTCCTCGTGGGAGGTCACGGTCGTCGACCGCGACGGCGGCGAGCACGCGGTGCACACCGACGCCGCCGGTTCGCGCGTCACGGCCGGCCCGACGGCCGATGCGACCGATGCCGACGACGTCGCCGAGAACCGCCGGTTCGTGGACGCCGCCGACCTCGACGTCACCGAGGCCGCCGCGAAGGTCGTCGACGTCGCGCCGGGCACGGTCACCGAGCTCGGGCTGGACGACCACCGGGGCGCGGTCGTCTGGGAAGCCGACGTCCGAGGCAGCGACGGCACGAAGCACAGCGTCCGGATCGACGCCGGATCGGGTGCCGTCGTCACGAACACGGTCGACACGGACGACTGACCGCCGGCCCGCGACCCTCGGTGGGTGCTCAGGCTCGACACCAGGAGCACCCGACAACCACAGGATCGTCGGCCTACCGTCGGGTTCGACCTGGAGGACACACCATGAACCTGGACGGCTTCGACGTCCCGACGCTCATCATCTTCTGCGTGGCTGCGGCCGTCGTGATCGGCGGACTGCTGTCCAGTCGTCGTCGACACTGACGCACGGGGAGCGGGCGGTACGCTCCAGTACTCGTGAGCAGCGAACCGACCACGGCGGCAGCGGGTCCGCGGGCCGGCGTCGCGTCCTCGGCGCTCCTCTCCACCGTCGGCATCGGCGTCCAGGGCGCGACGAAGCTGCTCGTCACCGTCGTGATCGGCCGGGTGTTCGGCACCGAGGTCCTCGGCCAGTCGTCGGCGCTCCTGTCGCTCGGGGTGTTCGCCGCCCTGCTCTGGCCGTCCGCCGCCGGCAACACGGCGGCCCGTTCCCTGGCGATCGCGATGCGCGCCGGTCGGTCCGACGCCGCGGTCAACCGGCGCCTCGGTGCGTCGATGCTCGTCTCGTCGGTGGTGCTCGCCGCGCTCACGGTCCCGGTTGCCGTCGCGTGGGGCAACGGCCCGTGGACGGTCCTCGGCGGCGTCTCGGTCGTCGTGGGCTACGGCCTCTACGCCTACACCCGCGGGGCGCAGCTCGGGTACGACCGGGCCCGACGGGTCGCCGTGTGGGACGGTCTGACGAGCCTGCTGACCCTCGGCCTGCTGGTACTGGCGTGCGTCACCCGAGCGGAACCGTTCGTGCTCCTGCCGCTCGGCATCGGGTACACGGTGTTCGCGGTGGCGTGCTGGCCACGGGGCACGGCCGGCGACGCGACCGCACCCGAGCCGACCCGCGGGGTCCTGGGGTTCGCGGCCTGGAACGTGCTCGCCGGCCTCACCACGAACGGACTGCTGCAGCTCGCCATGATCAGCGCGCGGGTGACCGCCTCGGCGCACGACGCCGGGGTGTACGCGGCGGCCTTCTCGCTCGCGACGCCCGCGTCGATGGTCGGCCAGGCGGTGGCGCAGGTCGTCGTCCCGGCGTTCGCACACCGCGGCGAGGCGTCGTCCCTCCGGACGCCGGGGACGCTGCGGTTCGTCACCGGCTTCGCCGCCGGGACCGCCGTGGTCTTCGGCCTGGTGGCGCTGCTCGCGGACTGGTTCCTGCCGCTGTTCTACCCGGACGAGGGCGTGGCCGCGGTCGCCGACCTCCGGTACCTCGTGCTCGGCGTGTGGGTGTTCACGATGTCGCTCGTCCCCGCGGCCCTGCTGCTCGCCGCGGGACGGTCACGGCAGGTGGCGCTCGCGTCGGTCAGCGGCTTCGTCGTCGGCGTGGTGCTCATGGCCGCCCTCGCCCCCGCGACCGGTGTCGCAGCGGGCAGCACCGGGTTCCTCGTCGGCAGCGCGGTCAACCTCGTGGCGGTCGTCGCACTCGGCCTCGGGCGGCCGACGCCCCGGACCGGACCGACGACGGCGTCAGCGCTCGACGGGACGGCGGTCGACGGGCTCGTGCCGCATCCGTACGAGGCTCGCGAGGGTCGCACCACCGATCGCGACGACGATCACCGCGAGTGACGTCCACGTCCCGATCTCCGGCGCCCACTCGACGTGCTGCCCGCCGTTCAGGAAGGGCAGCTCGTTCTCGTGCAGGGCGTGCAGCACGAGCTTCACGCCGATGAACGCCAGGATCAGGGCGATCCCGTACTTGAGGTAGATGAGACGCTCGAGCAGCCCACCGAGCAGGAAGTACAGCTGCCGCAGCCCCATGAGCGCGAACACGTTCGCGGTGAACACGATGAAGGCACTCTCCGTGATGCCGAAGATCGCGGGGATCGAGTCGAGCGCGAACAGCAGGTCGGTGGTGCCGATCGCGACGAGCACCACGAGCATCGGCGTGAAGTGTCGCTGCCCGTCGACGTGCGTCCGGAGCCGGATCCCGTCGTACGTGTCGGTGACGCGGACGCGGCGGCGCAGCAGCCGCACGATGAAACTGTCCTCCTGCTCCTCGCCGTCGTGGTCCTCGCGCACCTGCTGGATCGCGGTCCAGATCAGCCACGCACCGAAGAGGTAGAAGATCCAGGAGAAGTCCTCGATGAGCCGCGCGCCGAGCAGGATGAAGACGCCGCGCAGCACGAGCGCGATGATGATGCCCATCATGAGCACCGCCTGCTGGATCGGCTTCGGCACCGCGAACCGCGCCATGATGATGACGAAGACGAACAGGTTGTCGATGCTCAGGCTGTACTCGGTCAGCCAGCCCGCGAGGAACTGCCCCGAGGCGTCACCGCCGGCGAACACCAGCATCGCGAGGGCGAACAGGAGCGCCAGGCCGACGTAGAACCCGACCCAGAGTCCGGACTCCCGCATGGTCGGTTCGTGTGAACGACGCGAGACGATCACGAGGTCGGCGAGCAGGATCGCGACGACGACGACCATCGACCCGATCTCGAACGCGATGGGCAGGTCCGGCACGCGACGATCCTTCCGTGGCCGACGAGCTGCGCCACCCGTGCGGTGGGCCGTCCGGCACCCCGCGATCCTACCCGTGCGATCGTTCAGGTCCGGTCGGGATGGAGCGAGCGGCGTCCCGGCCCGAGCAGGGTGGCTCGAGGGCCGGGACGGCATCGCGATGACGAACCCCGGTGCGTTCGGGTCGGACCGGTCGGGTGCGGTTCGTCTGGTCACGACTCTAGCGGTCCACCGAACGGCGGACAAACCGATCTGTCTACCCAGAACGGGGGCCACACCGTCCGCCCGGTGCAGTGTCGCCGTGTCTGCGACGATCGACCCATGCCCCACGACGGTCAGCCCCTCGCACGACTCGGCTTCCTCACGATCGGCACCTTCGACCCCGCACACCCGGGGCGCGGGCACGAGGAGACCCTCCGCGTCATCGAGCGAGCGGAGTCCCTCGGCTACGACAGTGCGTGGCTGCGGCACCGCCACCTGCAGCACGGCATCTCCTCCCCCGTCGCGCTCCTCGCCGCCGCGTCCCAGCGCACCGCGCGCATCCACCTCGGCACGGCCGTCACACCGATCGGCGCCGAGAACCCGTTCCGGCTCGCCGAGGACCTCGGCACCGTCGACGTGCTCCTCGGCGGGCGGCTCAACCCCGGGTTCTCGTCGGGCACCCCCATGAACTACGACCTGTACCGCGACGCGATCCACCCGGACACGGCGGAGCTGGAGGACTTCGGCGACGCCCGACTCCTGCGCTTCCGCGACCTCGTCCGTGGCGACGCGGTCGTCGACCACGCCGAGCGCCGGGGCCTCGAGGAGTTCGCCACGACCGTCCAGCCGCACAGCCCCGGCCTCGTCGATCGGCTCTGGTACGGCACCGGCAGCACACGGTCCGCGGTCTGGGCGGCCCGGAACGGCTTCCACCTGCTCACCTCCAGCGTGACCCGGAGCGAGGTCGGCACCGACTTCGCCACGAACCAGCGCGCCCAGGTGGAGGCGTACCTCGACGCCCACCCGGACCCCGCCGCCGCACGCGTGTCGCAGGGCCTCGTCGTCGTCCCGACCGACAGCGCCACACCCGAGCAGGAGGCCCGCTACCGCGCGTACGCCGAGGCACGGTCCGCACGCGTCGGCGTCCCCCAGGGTCCGGCAGGGCTGCTGTTCGCCGCCGACCTCGTCGGGTCGTCGGCGGAGATCGCGGACCGTCTGCGCGCGGACGCCGGCTTCCAGGTCGCGACCGAGGTCGCCTTCGCGTTGCCGTTCTCCTTCGAGGCCGACGACTCCGCCCAGATCGTGACCGACATCGCCGAACACCTCGGCCCGGCACTCGGGTGGCGTCCGGCGTCGAACGGCTCGTCGCCCGGCTGAGCCACGGCGGACGTGCCGCCGCCAGGGGCGGACCGGGGAACGGCCTGGAGGCACGACACGCGTCGGACGCGTGTCGTGCCTCCAGGCTGTGGCCGGATCGCGCGGTCAGCCGCTCACCACCGCGCGGGCCGCGGCCTTCGTGACGGCCGCGAGCTCCTCGGCCGGACGCGAGAGCAGCGACTTCACCATGCGGGAGTCCTCGTCCGCCAGCACTTCGGACGCGCCGGAGAGCACACCGTCGTAGGCCTGTGCGACGACGTCGGCGGGATCCGACTTCGGGACGTCGAACCGGGCACCCATCGCGGTGTCGACCATGCCGACGATGAGCCCGGTGACGGTCGTGCCCTGATCGGCGAGTTCGACACGCAGCCCGTTCGTGGCGGACCACGCCGCGGCCTTCGACGCCGCGTAGACGGTCGACAGGGGGATCCACGCGGCGAGCGACAGCACGTTCAGCACGGCACCGCCACCGTTCGCGGCGAGCACGGGCGCGAACGCCCCGGCGACGCGGATCGGCCCGAGTGTGTTCGTCGCGAAGACGGAATCGAGCGACTCCTCCGTCGGGTTCGCGATGCTCGCGTCGGACGCGGGGGCGATGCCGGCGTTGTTGACCAGGAGGTCCACGTCGCGGGCCGCGGCGACCGCTGCGGCGATCGACTCCGGGTCGGTGACGTCGAGGCGGAGGGGGACGACCCGCTCGTCATCCCAGTCCTTCGGCGTCCGCGCCGCTGCGTAGACGCGGCGGGCACCCCGGTCCAGGGCCTGGCGGACGAACTCGGCCCCGAGCCCTCCGTTCGCTCCGGTGACGAGGACAGTGCGGTGGTCGAGCTGCTGGGCCATGGTGCTCCTGCGGTAATCTGATCGAAGTGGGGAATCTCCCCGTTCCAGTATGTGGGGACAGTCCCCACTTTGTCGACACCGATCTGGGAGGCCCTCGTGCGCGCTGACGCGAAACGCAACCGGGACGCGATCCTCGACGCGGCTCGGACCTGCTTCGAGTCCGAGGGGATCAACGCGCCGACGGACGGCATCGCCGTGCGTGCGGGCGTGGGGAACGCGACGCTGTACCGGAACTTCCCGACGCGTGACGACCTCCTCGCCGCGGTCGTCGAGGACAGCGTCGACGCGCTGCTCGCGGAGTCGCTCGCGCTCGAAGGCCGTGCGCCGGTGGCGGCGCTCCGCGAGTGGATGTTCCAGCTGACGTGGCGCCTGCGGATCTGGCAGGACCTCCCGACGTGCATCGCCCGCACGAAGGACGAGGACGGCAACCCGGTGCAGCCGGTCAGCGAGCGGCTCACCGCCCGGACGGCCGACTTCCTCCGGGCTGCTTCCGGGAACGACATCGGAGCAGGCGTGCCCGCGACCGAGGTCTTCGAGCTGCTGACCGCCGTGTCGTGGGCGGTGGACCGCTTCGGGGACGACGAACGACGTGCCCGTGCGCGAGTCGACCTCGCGACCGCCGGGGTCGTGGCGCGGGTCGCGGGCGCTCCGGATCCCCGCCGGGCTTAGTCGTCGCGGTACCGCGCGCCGAGCCCGCGCGTCGGCCACTGCGCGAGGTCCCGCTCCCACACCGCCGGGTCACGGGGAGGCGCCACCTCGTCGAGCACCTGGAGGTCGATGATCCGATCGGTCCGGAAGCCGCGGACGCCGTCCCGGAGACGACACCAGCCCGCGAGCCACCAGGCGTCCGCCGCACGGAGCAGGCCGAACGTCTCGACGACCCGGACCGTCCGCGAGCCGGCGTCCGTGCTGCCGTCCGGATGCGACCCGAGGTACTCGATCCGGACCACCCGCCTGGCGGCGACGACGTCCGAGAGCATCGCGGCTCGGACGCCGGCGGTGGCCGCCATCGCGGGGTCCACGGTGTGCATCCCGCCGAGCACGGTCTGCACCGATGCACGGAGCCGGTCGTCGACCACCGCGCCGATCTTGGCGCCTGCCCGACGTGCGGCCGACTCGAACGGCGACGACTCGAGGAGCGAGAGTCCCGCGAGGACGGCGGTCGCTTCGGCACCGGTCAACCCCAGCGGCGGCAGCGAGTACTCCGCCAGGATCGAGTAGCCGCCGTTCCGGCCGGTGTCAGCGTAGATCGGGACACCGGCGGCCTGCAGCGCAGCGACGTCCCGCTCGACGGTGCGTGCGGACACCTCGAACTCGGCCGCCAACCGGGACGCGGACCACGGACGCCGCGACGCGCGCAGCAGGTCGATCAGTGCGTGGTGTCGCTCGGACCGCTTCACGCCCTCACCCTGCCAGGGACCACCGTCTCACGCCCGCATGCTCCGCTGCCCGCCGGCGGACCACACCCGCGTCACGAGCCCGTCCTCGGCGAAGTCGAACACGTCGACCCCACCGACGTGGACGGCGCCCTCCTCCATGTCCCAGGTCAGCCGCCCGTGCGGACCGTCGAGCGCGCTGCCGATCGCGGTGAACACTGCGTCCGGGTGCTGTCCGTGCCACCACTCGAGGTAGGCGGCGAACTCGTCCGCCGTCCGGATCCGGTCGGCCGGGGTGGAGCCGTCGGGTTCCGTGACCGCGAAGCGGATGCGGAAGTCGTCGGCGCAGACCTCGCGGGCGATGGCGGCGTCCCCGTTCCACATCGTCAGCCAGCGGTCCAGCGCGTCGCGGGCGGTGCGGCTCGTGTCGTTCGTGTCGTTCGTCATGCGTCCAGTCGACGACACCGACGCGACAACGGTGTGTCGGTGTTCCTCGACGTCGGACGAGCGGGTCGTCAGCGGAGCCAGCGGTACGCGTACTCCGGTCGGCCGGGGCCGTTGTGCCGAACGTCCTTGCCGGCCTGGCCCGCACCGATGAGGTGCTCCAGGTAGCGGCGTGCGGTCACCCGCGAGATCCCGAGCGCGTCGGCGACCTCGGACGCCGAGACAGCCTGGCCGGTGTGGGTCAGGTGCGCCCGGACCGCGTCGAGCGTCTCCCGGGCGATCCCCCTTCTCGTGGTCCGGCGGCGCGGTCGGACGCAGCGAGCCGAGGCTCTGGTCGATGTCCGCCTGGGTGAGGGACCGTCGGTCCTCGAACCCGCGCCGGAACTCGCGGTAGGTGGTCAGGCGCTCGGCGAACGTGCGGTAGCTGAAGGGCTTGACGAGGTACTGCACGACGCCGAGCGCGATCGCGTTCTTCACCCCGCGGGCGTCGTGGGCGGCGGTCACGGCGATGACGTCGACGGCGGACCCGGCGGTGCGGAGTGCACGGACGAGCTGCAGGCCGTGGGCGTCGGGCAGGTTGAGGTCGAGCAGGACGAGGTCCGGCTGCTCGGCGGCGACGGCGGCCAGCATCGCGCGCCCGGTCACCGCCGACCCGACGACCGTGAAGCCGTCGAGACGCGCCAGGTACGCGGCGTGCGCCTCGGCGGTCAGGGGTTCGTCCTCGACGATGAGGACCCGGACGGTGTCGGTCACGCGGGCACCCGCCCCGGTGTGAGGTCGACCACGAACCTGCTGCCGTCGGGACCCGTGCTGACGGTGACCTCCCCGCCGATGCGCGCCACGGCGGACCGGACCAGGTCGAGGCCGAAGCCGCGCCCCTCCGGACCCGCGGACTTGGTGGACCATCCGCGTCCGTAGGCCGCGTCGAGGTCGGGGATGCCGGGGCCGTCGTCCTCGACGACGAACCGGGTGTGGCCGCCGGTGGTGGTCACCGTGACGGTCACGGTGCCGCGGCGCTCGGCGGTCGCGTCGACGGCGTTGTCGACGAGGTTGCCGAGGACGGTGATGACGTCGCCGGGTGCGGCCGCCACGGGCGCCGTGAGCCCGCTCGTGCGCGCGGTCAGGGTCACCCCGCGTTCATGCGCCTGCGCTCGCTTGCCGTCGAGCACCGCCGCGATGACGTCGGCAGGGGTCTCCGCCTCGGCGGCGGCACCGCCGGGCGCGCCCACGTCCGCGCCCACCTCGGCGGCGGCACCGCCGGGCGCGCGCAGGTCCGCACCGCCGCGCGCATCCGCGTGCCGGTCGAGCTCGTCGGACGCGAACCGGATCGCCTCGTCCACCCGCCCGAGCTCGAGGAGCGCGACCACGGCGTGCATCCGGTTCGCGAACTCGTGCGTCTGCGAGCGCAGTGCGTCGGTGAGGGTCCGGGTCGCCGCGAGCTCGCCTGACAGGTGCAGCAGCTCGGTCTGGTCCCGGATCGTGGCGACGGTCCCGAGCGGGCGGGAGGACCCGCGGGAGAACGCCATCTCCTGGTTGACGACGAGCACCCGGTCGGCGGTCGCGTACGTCTCGTCGACGGCACGGTCACCCGAGGCGAGCAGGGTCCGCAGCTCCTCGGGCACGTCGAGCGACGCCAGCGGGACCGGTCGCTGGCCGTCCACCGGGGCCGGCAGGTGCAGCAGCTCGGCGGCGCGGTCGTTGTGCAGCACGACGTCGCCCGAGCGGTCGATGACGACGAGCCCCTCGTGGACCGAGTGCAGGACGCCCTCGTACGACGCGAACACCCGCGCGAGCTCCTCGGGCCCGCGACCAGCGGTGACCCGGCCGAGGTACCGGCTGAGCAACCACGAGAACAGGGCCGACACCGCGACGACGGCGAGCGCCAGCAGCACGACGGACACCAGCCGCGGCAGCAGCGCCGTCGAGATGTTGGCGACGGTCACCCCCGCGGCCACGAGCCCGATGACCCGACCGTCTCCGTCGGTGATCGGTGTGACCGCACGCACCGACGGGCCGAGGGTCCCGGTGAACGTCTCCGTGAAGGTGTCCCCTGCGAGGGCGGGCGCGATCGTGCCCCGGAACGGCTGCCCGATCTCGGCACGGTCGGGGTGGGTCCACCGGGTGCGGTCGGGCGCCATGATCGTGATGAAGTCGGTGTGGGTGCGGCGCATGAGGTCGAGGGCGTAGGGCTCGAGCCGCTCCGACGGGTCGGCGGTGGTGGCCTGTTCGACGACGAACGGGTTGCGGGCGATCGAGACCGCTACGGCCTCGGACTTCTCTGCGGCATCGGTCTCGAGGTCGGCCCGCGCAGACGACCAGCTCCAGGCCCCGCCGACCACCACCCCGACGACCACGAACACGAGCTGCAGCGCGAACAACCGTGTGGCGATGCTCCACCGTCTCGGTGCCACTGTCCTGCCCTCCTCGCCTCGTTGCGGGAAGACCCATCCTCGCGCACCGCGGGCCGATCGCGCAGCACGGCCGTGAACGCAATGAACACAAGTCGACGTGCGCTGTCCGGAAGGGCGAGGGTGTCCCCACTCCCGAGAGGACGAGCCGACCGGTGCGACGACGCGCCGGTCCCGACGACAAGGAAGTCTCATGGCATCGACGCACCCGTCCAGCACGCGCCCCACGCGGCGTCGCGGCCTGGACCGCTCGCACTGGCTGTACATCGCCGTCATCGTGGCGGTGGTCGCCGGCATCGTGGTCGGTCTCGCGGCCCCGGCCTTCGCGGTCGGCCTCAAGCCGATCGGCGACGGCTTCATCGCCCTCATCAAGATGATGATCGCGCCGGTGATCTTCTGCACGATCGTCCTCGGCGTGGGGTCCATCGCCAAGGCCGCGACGGTCGGCAAGGTCGGCGGCCTGGCGCTCGGCTACTTCGTCGCGATGTCGACGTTCGCGCTCGCGATCGGCCTCGTCGTCGGCAACCTCATCCACCCGGGCGATCACCTCGACATGTCGAAGGCGACGTACGAGCTGCCGGCCGGCTCGGAGGAGAGCGCGTCGTCGACGTCGGGCTTCCTGCTCGGCGTCATCCCCGCCACCCTGGTGTCCTCGCTCACGAGCGGCAGCATCCTGCAGACCCTGTTCGTCGCGCTGCTCGTCGGCTTCGCCCTGCAGGCCATGGGCGAGAAGGGGGCGCCGATCCTGACCGGCATCCGGCACCTGCAGGCACTCGTGTTCCGCATCCTCGCGATGGTCATGTGGGTCGCCCCGGTCGGCGCCTTCGGTGCGATCGCCGCGGTCGTCGGCGCGACCGGCGTCGCTGCCCTCGTGGCCCTCGGCACGCTCATGGTCGCCTTCTACATCACGTGCATCGTCTTCGTCGTCGGGGTGCTCGGGGTCCTGCTCCGCATCGTCACCGGGGTCAACATCTTCCGGCTCATGAAGTACCTCGGCCGCGAGTACCTGCTCATCGTCTCGACGTCCTCGAGCGAGGTCAGCCTGCCGCGCCTCATCGCGAAGATGGAGCACCTCGGCGTCTCGAAGCCGGTCGTCGGCGTGACGGTCCCGACCGGGTACTCGTTCAACCTCGACGGCACCGCGATCTACCTCACCATGTCGTCGCTCTTCATCGCGAACGCGCTCGGCACCCCGCTGAACATCCCGGAGCAGATCTCGCTCCTGGTCTTCATGATCATCGCCTCGAAGGGCGCCGCCGGCGTCACCGGCGCCGGCCTCGCGACGCTCGCGGGCGGCCTGCAGGCGCACCGGCCGGACCTCGTGAACGGCGTCGGGCTCATCGTCGGCATCGACCGGTTCATGTCCGAGGCCCGCGCGCTCACGAACTTCACCGGCAACGCCGTCGCCACCGTGCTGGTGGGCACGTGGACCCGGCAGATCGACAAGCAGCAGGTCGAGCGGGTGCTGTCCGGCGCGGCGCCCTTCGACGAGCGCACGATGTCCGCGGACGACCACGGCGCCACTCCGGCGGCGCCGGAGCGCATCTCGACCGAGGCGGTCCGCACCATCGTCGAGCCGGAGCACGAGCGCCGCGCAGCGGCCGCCGAGCGGCGCTGACGGACGGGAGGCCCGGATCACCGCACGCAGACCTGCTGCGGTGATCCGGGCCTCCAGGCTGTGCCCCGCACCCGCGTCGGTCAGTCGGCCGACGTCGTGTAGTACCCGGCGTCCAGGTCCTCGAGGAGCGTCGGGCCCGTCGGCTCCCAGCCGAGGAGCGCGCGCGTGCGCGCACTCGACGCCGGCTGGTCGCCGCCGAGGAGCGCGCCGAAGACGCCGAGCGTCGCGGGGTCGACCGCCTGCGCGGGCAGGCCGGTCTGCCGGCTGACGGACTCGGCGACGGCGCGCATCGGCACCCCCTCCTCGGCGACGGCGTGCAGCACCGACCGCGGCGGCGCGGACTCGAGGGCGAGCCGGAAGAGTCGCGCCGCGTCCTCGACGTGGACGGCCGGCCACCGGTTCGCACCGTCACCGACGAACGCGGCGACGCCGAGCTGCCGGTCGAGCTGCACGAGCGAGGCGATGAGGCCGTTGCGGTCCCCTGCGCCGTGCACCGTCCGTGGCATCCGGACGAGACCCGACCGGATGCCACGGTCCGCGAGCGCGAGGACCGCGGCGGCGGTCCGCGATCGTGCCCCGGCGGGACCGTCGGGGTCGAGCGCGTCGTCCTCCGTGGCGACCCCGGTCGGGTTCGTCGGTGTGCCGGACGCGGCGAAGAAGGCCTTGCCGCTGTCCGCGAGTGCATCGGCGAGGGCGGCGAGCAGGGCGACCTCGTTGTCGATCGTCTCGTCGAAGGCGTCGAAGTCGAGCGTGAACGCCAGGTGGGCCGTCGCGTCCGCACGCCGGGCCTGCTCGACGATCAGGGCGTGGTCGGCCACGTCGCCCCGGACCGGACGGGCACCCGCCGACCGGATGCGCTCGGCGGAGGCGTCGGAGCGGGCGAGCCCTGTGACCTCGTGGCCCTGACCGACGAGGTCGCGGGTGAGGGCGCTGCCGATCCAGCCGGACGCTCCCGTGATGAATACCTGCATGGCGACTCCTTGTGATGAGACTTGGTATCGTCACGGTACACCCGATGAGACCGAGTCGCATCGGCTAGCATGAGCCGGTGGCACGATGGCAACCCGATCCCCGCGGACGACTCCTGCGAGCGGCGCTCGACCTGTTCGCTGAGCAGGGCTACGACGCCACGACCGCCGCGCAGATCGCCGAGCGGGCCGGGCTCACGAAGGCGACGCTCTTCCGACAGTTCCCCGACAAGCGGGAGATCCTCTTCCAGGGGCAGGCGGCCACGGTCGAGACCGTCTCGCGCGTCGTGCGGGATGCCCCTGCCGACCGCACGGACGTGGAGGTGGTCGACGACGTGCTCGACGCCCTCGTGGCCGCGCACGTGCCCGAGCAGCAGGCGATCGGCGCGGCGATCACGGCGCTGACGGTGGCGCACGAGGCACTCCGGGAGCGGTACGTCTACAAGCGGTACGTCGTCACCGAGGCGCTCGGGGCGGCACTGCAGGAGCGCGGTGTGCCCGCGCACCGGGCGACGGTGCTCGCCGGGACGGCCGTGCGGGGGTACTGGGATGGGTTCGAGCGGTGGACGGTCGCGGGTGCGGGGGCGGCGCTCGGGCCGTTCGTGCGCGAGGAGGTGGGGGCGTTGCGGGCGGCGGCGGGCAGTCCGTCGCCGGCGCACTCGTGACGGAGCGGCCTGCCCCTCACACCGGCCGCACCCGATCGAAGCGCTCCTCCAGCGGCGAGAAGCCGGCCGACCGGTAGGTCGCCACCGCACTCTGCAGCGAACTCGGGGTGCACACCCACGCGATCGAGGCGCCGCGCTCCCGGAGCACCGCGGCGGCCGCGGTGCAGATCGCTCGCCCGAACCCGCGGCCACGGTGGTCCGCGTGCACGCCCATCGGCTCGAGGATCGCGGGTCGGCCGTTGCCCGCGCCCCACACCGTCACCCCGGCCACGGGGGCGCCGGAGCCGTCCCGTCCGAGCAGGCAGACGCCAGCGTCGAACGGCGTCCCACCGACCATCGTCTGCCAGCGCTCGGCAGTGAAGCTCGCGTTGCCCCACGCGGATCGGTGCACGGCCGTGAAGTCGGCGACACTCGATGCGTCCACGACCTCGGCGTGGAAGCCCGGCAGCGGCAGGTCGACCGGATCGGAGAGGTCGCGGGCGAGCGGCGTCCAGGCTTCGCCGGCTGCCCACCCGGTCGACGCGAGGTGCTCGTGGACCGCCGTCGTGGTGGGCACCTCGACCGACAGCGCGCCGGCCGGGAACCGTTCGTCATCTGCGCGGGAGAGACCCTCGGAGATGACGCGGGCGACTCCGGGGTCGGCCCAGCGCTCGGGTGCGACCGTCATCCGGAGGACCGAAGGACCGTCGAGGAACCCGATCGCCACGACCACGCCGTCGTCGGACCACACCCGCAGGGCGGCCGCCACCGATGTGGCTCCGTGCCGCCAGGCCCACCCGAGGTCGCCGGGGTGCAGTTGCACTGGGGCGTCTCGCTGCCACGACGACAGGGTCGTGACGACGGCTCGGAGGGCACTGGTGTCCGGGCCGTCGACGGTGATGGTCATGCATGCCAGTGCAGCACCTGGGACGCCGCTTCGCCAGGGGCAGGCCCGACGGCACTCACTGGCCATCGACGCGCGTGAGGAGGCTGCCGCAGCGATCGTGGTCTTGCTCAGCCCTGCAGCGCTTCGTCGAGGGTGAGCACTTCGGGCAGCTCGTCCCCTTCGTCGCTGGGAGCCTTCGTGAACTCGGTGTCTTCGGTGACCCCGCCAGCGCTGCGGGCGGCGTCGCTCTGCTGCATCTCGTAGATTCCGGCGCTGCCGCCGGTGACGAAGAAGTGGGTGGCGAGTTCACCTTCCAGTTCGGACGGGTGGAGGTACAGCAGGTACGACTTCCCTTGCTCGAGGAACGGTGCCGGACCGGAGGTCTTCGGCGAACCGATCTGCCGGACGGTGATGGTGGACCCGTCGGGATGGGCGCTGTCGGTCTTCGCGGACTTCGTCACGGTGAACGTCGAGAGGGTGAACACCCCGCCTTCGGAGAGGTCGGACACGGTCTCCTGGCTACTGACGGTTCCGGCGACGACGATGCTGCTGTCACCGGCGAGGGCAGGAACCGAGTCGTACAGCTGCACTCGGGACCCTTCGCTGGTGAAAGCGCTGGAACAGCCGGTGAGGCAGAGCGCGAAGACGCCGGCCGCGATGATGGCGATGAGGGTTCGCTGCATGGTCTGCTCCTGCTCAGTACAGCTTGACGATGCCGGCGACGTCGTCTGCGATGAGGCCGAGTTGGAGCCGCACCGTTGCGGCGGCTGTGCATGGCATCGTCATGGATTCCCCTGTTCGCGTACGGCGTGTGTGAGGTGACGACGACGTCGGATTCGCTGTCACCCCTGAGCCAATGATGAATGCTCACACAAGTGGGACGGATCCGTGCGCCGCTCGTGTCGCAAGTTCGGGGCGACCAGGAGCCGTGATCTGCTCCTGTAAGACTGAACCGGTGGATGGTTCCTGTGTGTGGATCAGTCTGACGGTCCAATCGGTTGCAGACATGGACTTGGAGCGGGCGCTCGCCGTCGCGCGCGCGTTCGACGCACGCCCTCAGCTTCGACCGCGGAAGGTCGGAGGCGACCCCGCGCGGATCGCGGTCGAGCCGTCACTGGAGGCAGTCGTAGCTGCGACGGGTCTCCCCATCGAGTGGCTGACATTCCGCGAGATGAAACCCGAGATGGAGATGGGCGAGTTCCGCCTCCTGACCGGACGCGGCGGCGCCATCGGCGACACAGTCGACGGAGAATTCAAGTGGCATCTCACGGGAAACGAGCTGACGCAGAAGTGGGGTCGTAGCGTCATCGATGACCGAGCACTCGTCGAGGAAGTCGCCACGCTGTTCGGTGACATGGTGATCGCCCTCGACGCAGCGTGGGGCGCCGTGGATCTCTCCGAGAGCTCGCTCTCCGGCGGCCCGTCCGTGTTTGTGATTTGCTCGCCCCCCGATCAGCGCGCATCGTGCGGAGGGCGCCGATAACACTCATTACGACTACCCGGGTGGAACTCGCTCGCCGGCCGCTGGGTTCTCGCATCGGAGCTTTGCTCCGACCAGCCGGTGGGCGGCAAAACGAGGCGGGTTCGGCACGAGAAGAAGCGCCGCCCTCCCGAAGGTGGACGGCGCTTCATATCGTCGATGAACGCGCGGCGAAATAGCTGGCGCCTGCTTGACAGAGCCAGCGTCGCCACGGTCGACCGCCAGTCGCGCTCTACTGCTTGGACAGCCGAACCGTGGCGGAGCTGCCCGCGATACTCACGGGGAAGCTGATCTCCCCGTCCTCGTAGATGAAGTCTTTCGACGGGTCCGTCGATGCCAGCAGGGCCGAGTCGGTGGCAGCCGTGTCCCGAGTCGACGTCCAGGTGTACGGCGACTTGTCATCCGTCGGCGGAGTGAACGTGCCGACCCAGAACAGCGAGGTGGTGTCGCCGTTGTCGGTGACGAAGTTCGCCGTGATGGTGTTGTCGGAGATGGCGGCGGTCATCCAACCGTCGTCGCTTGCGGAATTGTTCTGCTTCCAGTTGCCGGTGAGGTCCGGAATCACCACCGGGTCCGGCGTCGGCGTCGATGCGGCTGCCTTTGTCGGAGTGCTGGTCTTCCCCGCCGATGCGTCAGCAGTGTTCGTCGCACTGCATCCGGCGAGCACCAGCACAGCGGCCAGGGCGATGGGAGCGATCAGTCGCTTCACTTGAACCACCCCGACACTCCGACGGTGAAAGTGTCGCACGGTGTGTCGTACAGGTCGTGACTGAATGAGACGGTCGCGTCCGCCTCGATGTCGCCGGACTCCGTGGCGTAGTCGGTGGTCGACGAGGTCAGGGTGTCACCGCTGAAGCAGTAGATCCCCACTGAGTACGGACCGGTGAGGGCCTCGCCGGTCTTGTTCATGGCGGTGCCGATGATCGACGTCCCGTTGTTGTCGGCCTGCGTGACGTTGAGCGGGGCCGAGTTGTACGAGGAGGTGTCGGCGGGCGACGTCGACGCCTTGAACTCGTACTGCACACCGGACTCCGGTACGGACGAGACGTCTTCGAAGTAGAGGTACCCGAAACCGGCCTCTCCCGGCTTCACCTGCGCCGGGACCGTGTCCTGGCTCGAGCCGCTGGCGACGACCTTGCCGCCGGCCGATGCCGTGCCGGTGAAGTCGACGTGGGAGATCGGAGCCGCGGTGTTGTTCCGGAAAGCGAACGTCAGCGTGCCACTGCCCATGCCGTCCGACTTCTCGAGGGGTGCGGTGGCCACGACGGAGACCTTCCCTGCGTCTCCGACGGCGACCTTCGGCGTCGCGTTCCCGGCGAGGTACCCGCCGGCGTTGAAGGGGAGGGCAGCGACCGTCGTCGACGTGGGAGTCGGGGAGGTAGACGAGGTCTCGCCGACGCTGCCTGCAGAGACGTTGGAGGTGGAGGACGTGCTGCAGCCGGCGAGGAGGAGCAGAGCTGCCCCTCCGAGTGCGGCCGACGCGAGCGTCTGCTTCGAGATCATGGTGAGGGGAGGGTCTCTCTTGAGCGTATGTCGAAACTGTGGTTTTGCTCAAGATAGTGGCTGGGGCAATGAGGCTCGACACCCCACTTGTGGAGCAGTGAAGAACAGCGGTTGCGCGCACGTTTGGTCACGCTCGGATAACTTTGTCGAGCGGTGGCAGGGCTCCTCGACAGGTAAAGCAACCCTTCCAGCGGCCGGCCAGCGGTGCGCGCTGCCTCTCACTTCGGCGCGGAGAGCGCCATTCGGTGCAGGGTTAGGTTGGCTAGGCCCTACCGTTAACCCGTGGCACTCCTTCGCTCGGTCATGGTCGCAGCTGCGGGGACCGCTGCACTGGACTCGAGCAACCCCCTGTCGATCACCATTGGCGCGGTTGGAGGGGTTGTCGGCGTCGTTGGCCTGTTTCTTTCGTGGTCAAGCGGACGAGCTGCAAAACGCCTCGAGCAACTCATTGCGATGGAGCAGGACGCTCGGTCGCGAGGGCCGCTTGCTGCGGATGACCTGCTTGCGGTCCGGCAGCACTGGACATTTCTCGAGCAGTTAGATGAAGAAATTCGGCTGCATCAGCAGTTCGCGCTCCGCGCCGCGAGGCGGGTCGGATCCGCCACGTCCACCGCCGCCGTCGTGGGATGGGCGCTCTACGGCGCTTTCCTTATTGCGGCGGGGTTTTACGTGGCTTCGGTCGACCGCCCCGTCTCCGATGTCGTCGCCGGCGAGTCCTGGGTGCTGGCCCTAGGAGGAGTCACGTGCTGGGTCCGCTCGATCGTGCTCGGGGCTCGGCGGTTCCGCATCTGGGAAGCTCGACGCGACACCGGTATCACGGACCTGTATTCACAGCGAACCCTCGCCCGCCTGCGTCAGATCGTCTCCATCCGACGGCCGCGCTGAGCCAGAGGAATCCACTGGCCATCTCCGTAATTTGCTGCGCCGCGTCGAGTCCGTGTACGACTTGTCGGATGCCTGAGATCTCCATCGATGACGAGACGTTCGCCTACCTCGAAGGACTCGCCGAGCGGACCGGCTTAACGGTCAGCGACCTCGTCCGCTTCGCGACCTTCCCGGCACCGGCGTCCGACTCGATCCTCGCGGTCGATGTCACGCCCGAGACGTTGACGGTGTTCCAGCGCGAACAGCTCGCCGTGCAGCACGACCTCTTCGGCTACCTGTACTTGACGCTGCCGGAGGTCGACGGTGACCGCGATGTGCTCGAGGACACCTACGACCAGCACGTGCAACTCGCCGAGATCCTCCGCAATGGGTGGACAGCCCAGTACGACCGGGTGTTCGCGAAGGTGAAGCCCGAGCTGCCGGTCCACGTGTGCGCGTTCGTGAAGAACACACTGTCGATGTTCGGAGACATCACGCTCGCGCTCGACGCGTTGCCGGCGGAGGACTACGAGACGCTCGGCAGGCATCGGGTTGCGACGTTGCAGTTCCGTGGCTTCGGATGGCGGACCGAACGCCGCCTCGCAGACTACGCCAAGCATCTGATCGTCGACGATCAGCATCACGCAGTGGTCCGCCGCTTCGCCGGGGTCGTCGATGACGACGTGACCGGCGAGTTCCCGTGGGCCGGCGAGACCGAGCGCGCGGAGGAGTACTTCCGGATGCTCGCGACGTTCGATCGACTCACTGACGGTCACGGCGTGTACGAGGACGCGCCGCTCACCCTGTCGCAGCTCACGGCTATCGCAGACGCAAGCGCCTCACCCTCCACCTCCTGACGAACCTCCCCGACGGCGAAAGCGCCGCCCACTCGTGGTGGACGGCGCTTTCGATGCCGCGGCGATGCCTTGCGTGTTGGAGGAATCCGGTACTGCTCGGCGAGGGAGGCAGTTTCAGCGGTCGAGACCGGAGCTGATCGGGCCGCGGTTCGTCCGGGTCATGACAGCCCAGACGATCTCCCAGCCCGGCTCACGGCGTGCTGGCGTCGGGTGCTTGGCGTACCAGCCGGGCTCGTAGTTCGACTCCCTCGAGTCGGCCGGGGTGCCGTCCGCGGTCACCATGGTCGCGTCGAACGCGACTCGCCGCCCAACACCCAGCAGGTGCGTCCGCACGGTCGGGGCGAACGCGTCCTCGGCCCGGTGGTCGCCGCTCTGCCGGTCGGTGAGTTCTCGGTTCGGTCGCTCCTCGTGAGCCTCGACGTGGTTGTGCATGCGGATGGGCGGGAGCGTCGCGGCAGCGACACGGTGTGCGTACCCGAAGCAGTTCGGGTCGTTTGGCGCGGGCGTCGGGGCCGGCTGCAGCGCATCTCCGTCCAGGTTGGTCTCCCCCGCGGTGCGGGGCGTGGCGACGGGCCATCCGTCGCAGTGCCAGCGCACCAGGACGTTGCCGACCTGGATGTCGGCCTCCAGCACGCGACTGCCGTGCAGGTCTGTCTCCTGCGACGCATCGCTCGTGGTGAAGGTGGCGTCCACCGCGTAGGTGTCGACGAACTGACGGCGCCAGGCACGGATCATCGGGCAGGTGAACTCCTGCCGGCCTCGGCGGCCGGCTCGGCGGAGGGCGATGCGCAGCTGCTGCAGCTCCTCGACGCTGTGGAGGTGGTGCGTCGTCTGCGTGCAGGTCGTGATGGGGGTGTTGCTGATGGTGAGGTTGCGGTCCACGGTGGTGTCCTTCAGGTCGGAGCGAGGCGGTTGCTCGCTTGCGCCACCCCTATGCGAGCTCGTGCTTGCGAGCGGGGCGCCGACACTGTTCGCGGACCTGATTTGGGACCCTAAGAGCCGTTTTGCCCCTCGTTCGTGGGTCAGAATGTTGCCTGTTCGGCGTTTTCTGACCCCCGGAGTGGGGAGTCCGGGCCGGGAGTTCGGACCGGGGCTCAGGAGTCGCTGAAGCGCATGGCGGTGACGGGTTTTCCTGCTGGTGGACTCGGCGCCGCTCGAACGGCCCCATGAATGGCTCGGGCCTCGTAGCGTGCGCAACATGCATCGCATCGCGAGTCACACCAGGAGTGCCATCATCAGTCCGACGGGGCGTCCCGAGAGGACTGCCGAGACCGGTGACGGGTCTGCGTCGTGAGTGGCGGCCCCGACGAGACGGCGCTGACCGCGAAGCAGCGTCAGCAGCTCGCCGCGATTCGTGGCATCGCGCGCATCCCGTTATCGGATCTGCGCGACCAGAGTCCCCCGAACCTCCAGGCCCTCTACGCCGAACTGCAGGACGGCCAGGCGCTGATCCCGGGCCTCAAGATGGGGCTCGGCGCTCTCACCGTCCAGCGGTGGGATCCCGCTTACGCCGCCGAAGGGTGGACCCTCTACGGTGCGGAGCTCACGCTCGACATGGGGCACCCGTTCGGGTCGATGTTCTACCGCAACGACACCGACGGCCGTGTGCTGCGCATCGGTGTGAAGTGGCACCCGCCGGTGCAGCAGCTCGAGTTCCCCGCCCTGCACCCATCGAAGCCGGAGCTCACGTCCGACTGCACGGCTGATGAAGTCGCTGCAGTCGTGTTGGATGCGCGGAGTCGGATCGGGACTCTTGTCGCGGTCAACGCGCAGATCGGGTCGTTCGTCGCCACGACGGAGTCGGAGGATGCGATCCTCGACGCGTCCGGGCTCGGGCTGAAGCGGCTCTCGGAAGACGACCCGCGGCTGGCTGGCGATGCCTGAGCGTGGGGCGGCGCTGCGGTTCGAGCCGGTGCCGTTGCGGCTGCTGTCGTTGTCGGCGCAGTTCGACGCCAGGATCTGGCCGACGGTGGCGGGGATGACGTTCACGAACTCCACCGGACGGAAGATCCTGCAACGGACCGTCAACGTCCGCACCACAGAGGACGGGTGGGTGTGCACGCTGCTCAATGGGGCCTCGCTAACGGATCCTGCTGACCCGCTGCTGGAAGCAGCGACCCAGGTGATGGACGTGCTGTCAGAGCTTCGTACGGTAGGCCGCGGTCCGGAATCGGCCGGGCCTGCTGATGTCTGACCGGCAGTGGGTGCAGACCATCCGCCACGAGCAGACGATCCTGTCGTTGCCGTTCGGGCTGGGTTACACGATCGACATCACCCAAACCCTCACAGCCCTCGCCGCTGCCGGCATGCCGGCGCGTGTGGAGGCGTTCGACCGGCTCCGATTCGACGACGGCAGGACCGCGTTCCTCGCCACCCCCGACCCGACCAGCACCGTCACCGACGACGACGGTGCTGAGGGCCGTGTGGATGATGTGATCCTCCTGCCCGGCGGTTCCGAGGGTGGGGTGCTCTCCCTGGTCCGCCGCTACCCGGACCTGGTGGTCGTGAACGGCAAACGCGGGCGAGTGTGGGCTGACGGCCGACAGGTGCACGGCACGTCATTGCAGCGGGAAGCGACCCCGGGGTGGCGGACCGTGTTCGCGATCGCCCGCAGCATCGTCATGCACGGCGGCGGCACACACGCCATCGCAGACCGCGTCGGCATCCCCTTCAATGAGGTCCGCGCCGCCATGCCAGCACTCGGCGTGCACGTCTTCCACACGCCCATCGGGTGGGAAGCCAGGGACCGACCCGCACTGGTCGACTGGGCTCTGGCGGCATACCCGGGTCCTGGCGGGATCCGTACCTGCTGGCGCAGGGACACCACCATCGACCAGCAGGCCGACCAGCTCATCAGCCTCGGCGGGGTGATGTCGGACCGGTGGGCCGCGCAGCAGTCCGGCGTCATCGTCGCGCCGGACCGGCTGACGGCGTTCTTCGCCGACCACCCCGACATGGCCGCACTCGGCTACGAACCCGCGTCAGCGGATGACGCGACGGTGAAAGTCATCGTCCCGCAGGACACCACCATCCTGACCGGCGCGGAGGGGTGCTGCACGGACGACTTCATCACCGCGCACGTCCTCTACGAGGACAGCTGGGTGGCCGCGAACACGGATGCGGTGAACGGGTTGCGGCAGCTGCTGCACTTCCGATCTGACCTCGCCCATGACCTCCGCTGGCACCCCAACAGCGGTGAGGGCGGAGTGCGCTGATGCTGCAACTGCTCTCGCTCACGCTGGCCTACGACGACACCCGATTCTTCGGCTCCGTCATGTTCACCGACCCCGACCACCCGGACGACAAGCCCGCCACGGTCCTCATCGACCACACCGACGAATCGCCCTGGTTCCGCCTCACCAACGTCGACCCCACTGCGCAGGCCCCGACGGCCCCGGAGGTGGTCGAAGCGGACCGGATCATGCGGTTCCTCCTCCGCTACACACCCGACCGCATCGGCCGCACCGCCGCCGACTTCCCACAGCCCTGACCCGCTCTGCTCACACTCACCTGTTGGAGGTTCCGCTGATGATGCGTCTGGTGTCCCTGCACCTGTCGAACGACCGGATCCTCTGGGGGCACGTCCTCCTCGAGGACACCGACAACCCCGACGGCGGCCTGGCGCAGATCCTCATCCGGCCCGTCAACGGGGAGCCCGGGTACGAGCTCTACGACAACACCAACACCGTCCTGACTGACCTCACTGTGCCGGCGGTGCGGGAAGCGAACCGCATCGTGCAGACCCTCCTCATCCCCGCCTCCGAGATCGCGCGCAGGGAGAAGTCGGTGCGGACGGTGATTCACTCCGGCTACTTGGAAGGGTTCCCGGATGACATGCCGTGGCAGTCGCAGCTGTGGATGTACGCCCGCGGGGAAGTCACCCGTGAACAGCTCTCCGCGTACGCCGACGAAGGCCGACAGCTCCCCCGACAACCCGAACACTCCCCCGTCGCACCAGCGGACGTGCCCGAGGACTGGTGGCAGACCACGCAAGCCCGCATCCGCCGGAACCTCCTCGAGACGACGCTCACCGAACCCGAAGTCGCCGCCGCCTTGCAGGTCAGCATCGACGACGTCGGGGCCCTGTTCGAGGCGAACCGGCTGCTCAGCTTCGACCTCGACGGTGAAGAACGTATCCCCGACTGGCAACTCGTCAAGCCCGCCCTCCCCGAGCTCGGCGACCCGGCGTCACTGCTGCCAGGCCTCGACGTCCTCTACGCGGCAGCACCACAACCGCTCCTCGACGCGGCAGCGATGACGGAGTTCATGACCACACCCCTGGACTTCCTCACCGTCGACGAACGAGTCCTGACACCGCTCGACTGGATGCGGGAAGGACGACCGCTGACGACGATCATCGCCCTGTTCCGCGGCCGACGGTGGCGGCCATGAGCAGCAGACCGGATCTGTTCCTCCTGAACGTCGCGTTCGACGTCACCGGCGTCCACGGGCACGTGTTCTTCCGCGACCCACCCAGCACCACGCTGCGGCAGGTCATCATCCGCAGTACCGAGACCGGCACCATCTGCGGACCAGCTCACGGTGACACCCGCGACGGGTGGGAACCGTTCCTCGAAGAGACCCGGTGGCTCATCGCCCTCACCCAGCCCGACACCCCGGAAGAGCGCAGCTGATGGGCCCGCGGCTTGAATGGGTCGCCGCCGCGTACTCCGGCCGGCCGCAGATCACGCTGCCGTACGGGCTCGGCGACTCCACGGACCTGACCCTCGCCCTCTCCGTGCTCAAGCTCGCCGGGCTTGCCGCGGTGATCGAGTCGCACGACACGATCCGCCTGCCCGACGGCCGCAGGGCACGCTTCCCGTCGTTGACGCAGCGACCGCGCGGTGAAGACGTCGACGCTGACCTGCTGCTGCTGGCGCCGCGCACCGTGACAGCGACGCAGATCGCTCTCGCCGAGCAGACCGACACCGTGCTGCTCGTCGACGTCGACCGACGCCGGGTCTGGATCGACGGCGAACAGGTCCTCGGCGTGCGCGACCGGTGGAAGGACGCCGCACCCATCTACGTCACGTTCGCTGTCGCACGCCTCCTCGCCGTCAACGGCTCCACCTTCGACGGACTGGTGCGAGCCGGTCTCACCCCAGGGCAGGTGGACGACGCGCTCGCTCGCCTCGGCAAACGCGTGCACCGCACCGACATCGGATGGGAATCCCGGCAGGTCGGCGGGCTCATCGACTTCGCCATCGCCTGCTACCCCGGACCCGGCGGCGTCCGAACCCGGTGGACGTCCGACCTGCCGCTCATCGAGCAAGCGGAACGGCTCATCAGCGCCGGCTGCCGCATCTCCGGCCGCGCCATCTCCGACCGGCCCGGCTACCCGGCCATTAGCAAACGGGAGATGCCGTACCGGGTCGTCGCGTTCACCGAGCTCGAAGTCGACATGAAAGCGCTCGGCTTCACACCCGACACGGTTGGCTTCGCCGGCACCGAACTCATCCTCCCCGCGGACCCGACCATCGTCCTCACGGGCGCCGCCGCCGGATACGCGGACCGAACCGACGACATCATCACCGCCAACACGCTCCTCCGCGCCGACCTGCGCAACGACGACGACGCGGCATCGATTGACGAAGTCCGGAGCCGGCTACAGTTCCTCGCCGACACCGGCTACGACCTACGGCATAACCTGCCGAGCTGAATCGCGTCGCCCGCGCCCTGCCCATGACACGCACGTCTTGTCGCCCATGCCATCGTCTCCAAGTCCCGACGACGACGCTCCCGGTGTCGGTACCTCTCAAGGTACCGACACTTTTGCTGACAGAGGCGGGAGATGGCTCCAGTCGAACCCGTATTGCTCAATACGATCAGTGCTGCAGCAGTCCGGCGAGCTTCATATGACTGATTTCTACTCTCGTTTCTCGCCCCGGGATCGTGATTTGAGCGAAGCATCGAGCGCCCAGACGAACCCGAGCACTATGACTGGGATTACCCAGAGCAGAGGCAGACGCAGCGCAACAAGTACCACCGCTCCGACTAGCGCCGCGACGCAGACGACGATCCAGCGAATAACCGGCCGGGGGCTCATAGTCGAACCTTGGGGAAGAACCGGCCGGCTGGTCCCAACGCACCGCCGACTGCGCCAGTTCCTTGACCATTCAAGAACGCCTCCTGGGTATCGTCACCGTTGAGGGCTGCGGTAGTTGCCGATCCCACAGCCGAACCAATCGAGGATCCAAGGAATCCGGCGAAATAGACGCCCGCTCCACAACCGGCACCTGCTGTCACACCGCACACTACGGTAGCGACTGCAGCTCCTGCGGCGGCACCGGCAAAGATCCCTGCGACGTCAGCGCCCGAGACGCGTCCAGTTGGATCCGCGAGATTGATTGGATCGCTTCCGGCGTAGGCGTATCGGTTGGCGTTGGTCGGGCTGAGTGGTGCGTCGAGGGTGTCGCGTTCTATCCACCCGCCGGTGGCGCTGGACTTCCACCGGTATCCGAACTTGGTGAGCCCGTTGTCGGTGTTGCTTGAGCGGAGGCCGGCCTTGAATCCGTATGGGTTCTGCTGCCACTGGATGCTGGTCTTGTCCTGGTCGGTGGATGCGCTCCGCTCCGTACGGGTCGTAGTGCACCTCGTACGCCTTCGCGCCGGCGTCGGTGATTGCGGCGGTCGGGTTCCCGATTCCGTCGACGACCCACATGCTCGTGGTCCCGTCCGTGGTCTGCAGATCCATCGGCTGCCCAGTCACGGGGTCGCTGATCACGGATGCGGTGCCCGTGCCGGCGACGGTGCGGCTGCTGATCACGGGAACACCGTTCTGGTCGGTGGCGCCATACGTGTAGTCGTACTCCGCACCCCCGTCCGTGGACTGCGACAGCAGCTTGTTCATGTCAGCGCCCGCGTACTCATACGTCGTGGTGACGCCGTCCTTCGTGGACGAGGTCAGCTGCTGCGCACCGTTGTAGGTGAACGTCTGCCCCGGCGCCTTGGTAAGGTTCCCGACCTTGTCGTACGAGTACCCGTCTGTGGTGATCTGCCCGACCGCGTTGTATGTCAACGTCTGCGAACTCGTCCGATCCCCGGTTTCCTTCGCGGTGAGCTGGTTCCCGGCCTTGTCGTACGTGTACGCCCAGGTGACGTTCGTGCCGCCCGCGGCCTGCGCGGCCTTGGTAAGGCGGCTATTGGAAGGAACACTTCAGTACCCTCCGGCTGTAGATACCAGCTCCTCGGGATGATCCGCATAAAGATCCGGCTGGGTGTCATGCAAGTCGTATTCCAAACATGCGGCCGACGCCCTTGAATGCTACGTTTGCGATGTATCCCGGCTTCATGCTGCTTTTACCGACGCTCACTGCCCCGTGGCCGAGCTGGAAGTTGTAGTTCTCCGGCTGGTGGCCGCAGGGCATCGGGTAGAACGCATTCTTACCGAATACTCGGCCGATAAACCGCCAATTCTAGTCGTGAGAAATGTGCCGGGTTATCTCGTTGCACCTATGCGGCTGTTAGTCATGTATTACAGGTGTACTTCACTCCCCGCACCACATGCACTCCATCACCGAGGCTAGAGCAGACCTGGAAGGCGTGAACAAACTCGGGAACGATCAGCATTACTGCAATAACCGTCAAAAGCACTGTCGCAAGCGCCACGATAATTCCAGCTAGCGCGATAGCACGCCCTTCGTTGACGCGCCCAAGGCGAATAAATGCGACCGCACTCAGAACTATCCCGGCCAGGTCTGTCAGCGGAAAAATACTTAGGATCAGGCCGGTTCGAGCGAGCGACCGTAACTTCCTCAGATCATTTTGCTCGACTGCACTTGGCGAGGGTTCGAAAAACCGCGCTGACGACCGAGAAAACAAAATACCACCTCCGACTACCCCCATCCCCGTTGGCGCTAACAAGAACTGCGGAGCAGGACCCATGATACCCACAAGCGAGAGACCGATCAGCCAGTATCGTGCGGACGGTTTACCGCGGATAAGTGCCACCCCAACGACAACCAAAGCAAACACTATGCATATCTGAATTGCAAAGTTAAAGATGATTTGGTTCGGCTTCACAACTGGGGAAGAAACAACGTCATCTCCTGCGATAAACAACCCTGCGAGAACGAGTCGTACAACGACTGCCGCTCCGATCAGGGCGAACGCCACAGCTACGATTGGTGGCGTTTGCTTCTTCATCGAGTTTTCTTGCATGTCTTTTGTCATCAACGATCAGAAGGTTGCTGTGAGGTCTCGTTCGAGGGAACATTTGACTTCTTCCGAGTAATCAGACTGCTCTCCCACAGACCACCCTCCGGAGCTGGAGTAACCGAGTCCGTAGTTGCCCAGTTCGCACTCGAAATCAGTCTCAGCACCGCGTTCGACCTCTCCGGAGTGCTCGGCTGTGCCGACCGAGAATCCCTCCCCCGCTCCAACGCTCGTTGAAAATCCCCAGGGTCCCCCGTCGTCGGAGACGTCCAGCGAGGGACCAAGACAGACGTCGAGGCAGAGGTCCAAGCCATAAGAGGTGTACGAGTTGCCCGCAGGGTCGCTGCCATTGGTGGGGTCGTCGCCGGCGTAGGCGTACCGGTCTGCGTTGTTGGGGTCGAGGGGCGCGTCGAGAGTGTCGCGTTGGGTCCAGGTACCGGTGGTGGGTAGGTACCAGCGGAGCCCGAAGCGGACGATGGCGTTCTGGGTTTGGCTGGCTCGTGCTCCGACCTTGAACCCGAAAGGGTTCTGCGTCCAGAACGGGCTGGTGCTGCCCGTGGTGACGTCGCCGGTGCCGTATGGGTCGTAGCTGACGGTGAAGGCGTTGCTGCCGGTGTCGGTGAGTGCACCGACCTGGTTGCCGATGCCGTCGACGACGAACGCTGCGGTGTCGCCGTTCGCGTCGGTGAGGTCCAAGACCTGTCCGGACGGGTTCGCGAGGACTCGAGAGGTCGATCCGTTGCTGGTGAACGTGTCGATGCCGGACTGCCCGTACGTGTAGGACGTGGTCGTCGACCCGGTCGTGGCGGTCAGCAGCTGGTCCTGGGCTGCTCCCGCGTAGGTGTAGTTCGTGGTCGTTCCGTTCAGGGTCTCGGAGGTGAGTTGCTCTGCTCCGTTGTACGCGTACGTCGCGCCGGGTGCTGCGGTCATGTTGCCCGCTGCGTCGTAGCTGTACCCGGCGGAATCGATCTGGTCGTTCACGTTGTACGACAGGGCCTGGTTGAACGTCGCCGCCCCGGACTCGGTCGCGGCGGTTCGGTTCCCGTCGGCGTCGTAGGTGTACGCCCAGTTGACGTCGTCCGTGCCCCCGGTTTGTGTAACGCCGGTGAGACGGGTGGTGCTGTTGCCGTTCGAATCGACGTACCCGTAGTGGGTGACTTTCCCCGTCAGGGTGTCGGTGGCGCTTTGCAGCTGGTTCGAGGATGCGCCCGAAGCGGTCGTGTAGGAGTACGTCGTGTCGAACACCTTATTCGCGTCCTGGCCAGTGGAGGCGACGACCTCGCTCTCACGGCCTGTGCCCTGGTCGTACGTGGTGTGGATGTGTCCCTGGAACGATGTCGGCTGCGTGTTCGTCGCGTTGGTCGTGTTGCTCGCGTTCGCGCCGGCTGCCGTGTAGGCGTCGGTGAGTCGGCTCTGCGAGTCGATCTTGTACCGGTCGGTTTCCGTGCCGGACCCATGCGGGTACGTCATCGCCCAAAGCACGTTCGCCGCGTCGTACGCGTAGGTCACCGTGCCTGCACCGTTGGTGCTGGTGAGCTCATTGCCGACCCGGTCGTACGTGTACGAGATCGTCGACCCGCCGGCGGAGTTCTGCGTGCTCGTCAAGTGGCCGACCGGATCGTAGGTGTTCGTGATCGTCCCACCCGCGGAGGCGCTGGTGAGCTCGTTGCCGTTGCCGTCGTAGGTGTTCGTGACTGTTGTGGTGCCATCCGAGAAGGACTCCGTGAGCTGCCGGTCATCGTCGTCGTAGGTGTACGAGGTCGTGTGGCCGTTGCCGTCGCTCTCGGATGCCATCCGCCCATACCCGTCGTACGTGTACGTCTTCGTGCCGAGCTGCGTCCCGGTGTTCGCCGCGATCGTCGGAGGCGTCACGGTCTTCAGCTGCGAATTCGCGTCGTAGCCGTACTGCGTCGAGAGGTTCGCTGCTTGGTTCCCCGGCGACGTAGCGCTCTTGAGGGTGCCGTTCGTGTTGCGCGTCAGGGTTGCCTGCGACGCCGAGCTCGGTCCGCTGCCGCCGCTGCCGTTCACCGAGCTGCCGCTGATCCCACCCTGCGTGTCGTAGGAGATCTTCGTGGTGTTGCCGTCGCCGTCGGTCGTCTGACTGGGCAGGTACGCCGCCGCGCCAGAGTTGGCGTACGTCGCGGTCGCCGCTGGGCCGGTGGTCTGGCTGCCAGACGCTCCGGACGTGGATTGCACCTGTGTCAGCGACACCTTCTTCGACGTCGCAGTGTTGCCGCTCCATGTCCCGTTCGTCGTCGTCGACTCACTACCCGAGCCCGCTGTCGTGGAGGCTGCAGCGTTGTTGTCCGGGTTGTAGGACGCCGACCGGGTGTTGCCGTCCGGGTCAACCGCGCTCAACACATCGTGGGTAGACGGGTCGAGGGTGTAGTCGGTGTGCGCGACGGACGCGACCGACTGGGTGCTGTCCGTGTTCGGGGACGCGACCTGCGTCTCCGTGCTCGAGACGTAGCTGAACCGTGTGGCCGCGGTGGCGGATGTTGCGGTCGGCTGGTCGACCTCGGTGACCTGGTCGGAGCCGTTGTAGGTGAACGTTGTCTTCCCGCCGTCCGGTGCTGTGACCGAGGTCAGGTCAGTGCCGGAGTAGGTGAAGGTGGTGGTCTTCCCGTCGGCGTCGACGAACGAGGTGATGTTGCCGCTGCTGTTCTTCGACCACGACACGGTGCGGGTGTTGGTCCCGTCGGTCTGGCTGATCGTGGTCGTGCCGTTGCTGTACGCCACCGACGCAGTCCGAGCCGCAGAAGGGCCAGCGTTCGTGACGACGGTGCTCAATAGGTAATTGTTGTAGTTCAGGTCCACCTCGTTCGAGTAACGGTCGATGACACTGGTTGGCTGACCGGCGAGGTTGAAGTGGACGACCTGGTTGGAGGTCCAAGACGTCAGCTTGTAGCCACCCGATGTTTGCACGAGCGTGGCGTCCAGGCCGGCCGGGGCGGTGAATGTCCCGCCGGCGCCGGCGGTAAACTGCCACGTCGACCCGTCCGGCCCGGTGTAGACGACTCCGTTGGCGTTGTTCGACAGGGACCCGGCGCCGTCGAGCGCGTACGCCCATTTGTTCGCATCCGGCGCGACCGTGCTGGCCGTCTCCGTTCCGCGGGAGTTGTATGCGGCGCCGATGGCGACGGAACTGGTGACGCCGGTCATCGTCAACGCATTGGTCGAGAGCAGCAGATTGCCGGTCGCGACGTCGACCTGCGCGCTGGTGCGGTCATCGACCGGGAACGACAGGTTCGTCGCCGACGACCGCGACCCGGTCAGGTTCGTCGTCGACGGGCCCGTGGGAAGCGCGTTGTACCAGCCTTCGACGAGCACCTGGTAGTCGGTGGTCGATGACGTGTAGAGGTCGATCTTCCCGTTCGTGCCGACCGCGACGATGATCGTGTTCGACCGGATGTCGTTTCCGCTGAAGTTGATCGACGTGGTCGGCGGCTTCGCTGCCCCGTCCGCCCACATCTCCGCGTTCCCACCGCTGCTGCCTGAGTTGATCGCAGTGAGCTGCAGCGCGACGGCGGAGACCCCGTGGCCGAGGCCCGGGACGCCGGCGACACCATCAGCGGTGATGACGGTCGTCGACCCAGCAGTCGGTGTGGTGTTCCCGGACGCGCGGCTGTCGTGCAAGCCGGCTCCGGACGCCGGGGTAAAGGATCCGCCGACAGTGGTCGCGGCGAAGTACCCCTGCACGTCGATGACGATGTTGACCGTGCCGCCCGTGTTCGCGATCGTCACCTGCCCGGACGAGCTCAACGCGACCTGCACCGTGTTCGACGTCGCGATCCCAGAACCCGCGACGTAGTGCAGCGACTCGGAGGGCTTGGTTCCGCCTGCCGGATACGGCGTGACGTACCCTGCTGTCGACGACCCGTTGACGACGATGATGTTCGCCGCGACCGCTGACGCGGTCGACGCAACACCGCCCTGACCGCCGACCTGCACTGTCAGCGACCCACCCGACGGAATCGTCGCTTGCGCGGCACCGGTCCCGTTCCGCGTATCGACGATCCGCGTTCCCGGCAGCGGAACGAAGCCGCCCGGAGCAACCCCGGCGCCTCCACCGGTGGTCGTGTAGTAGCCCTGCACGTCGAGGTACAAGATCCCGCTCGTGTCTGCTTCCACCTGGATCGTGCCGTTCGCGCCGACCGCGAGCGTTGACGTGTCCGACGCTGCCCCTCGACCATCACTGTTGTACGTCACCATCAACGTCGAGTTCGTCGACGAGTCAGGACGGCCGTGCAGCTGCCCCTCACCGCTCGCCCCCGACACCGTCGCGTTCAAGACGACAGCGCCGGCAGACCCATCCGACGGCACACCAGCAAGCCCAGCGACCTGCACAGTCGTCCACGCCCCCGCCGTCAGCGCATGCCCACTGACGATCCGACCCGAGGTCACCACGAACTGTCCCCCGGTACCCGACGTCGACGCCTGCGCCGGAGCCGCCGCGACGAACATCGAGGTGAGCATCGCACCAAGCACCGCGACAACCGCAAGCACAGCAACCCAGAGCAGCCGGAACCGGCCAGACAACAACGACACGTGAGCCCCTCACTTCGCGGCCGCAAGCACCGCGGAGTCCTACCTGAGCCGCCCCAAAACCTCAGAAAGAAGTACGCGCCCAGAACTACGTGCACCGTATGCGCCGCCGAACAACAATCGTTACGGGATCGGCCGAAGACTATGTGATCCGATAGTCCCCAAGCGAGGCGATGACCCCACAACGGGGGGGTTCGGTGCACGTATCGGCCGCATCGCCGTCGGTCGTACTGTCAGCAGGTGGGGACCGAAGACCGAGACGCGGCACGGCGGAAGCTGTCAGCCGAGGAACTCGCCGTGCTCCAAGGCATCGCCCGCGGCGACGACTTCAACACTATCGCCCGCAAACTCTCACTCGCACCCGCAACGATCGCCTACCACGCGACAAAGCTTCGGCGGCTCCTCAACGCACCAAACCTGCCCGCTCTCGTCGCCATAGCCTTCGTGATCGGGCTCCTGACCAACGACGTCGTCGGGCTCGACTTCCTGCTCGACCTCAGCGAGTGATCAGCTCGGCCCGACGGCTTCGCCGGCGCTGACGACATCAACAACTCCAACACACTCCTCCGCGCCGACCTGCGGAACGACGACGACTCGGCATCGCTGCCAGAAGTACGGAACCGGCTGCAATTCCTCGCCGACATTGGATACGACCTACGGCACAATCTGCCGAGCTGATACGGCCCACTGGCGGGCTTCCCGACGTTCGTTTAGGGCAGCCCGGTGAGAATCAAAACGGACGGGCTATCTGCGACTCGACGACCCGCGGCAAGCAGACGGGCCACGGCTGGCCGATGAGCCACCGTCTATTGGAAGGCGTTTGTCCGCAATGGAGAGCACGTAGCAACTAGCACGGCGCCGGCGAAGACTAGTGTCACCGCGAGCAACGCGAAGCCGTCACCAGCAACGGTCATGAGAGCGCCGCCACCCACTGCTCCTGCAGCCGCGAGCGTTCGGTTCGCGCTGCGCATCGTGCCGTTCATGCGCCCGAGGAGTGCGTCCGGTGTGACGCTCTGGCGGAGGCTCATCTCGTTCGCGTTTTCGCACCCCGCGGCAGCGCCGTGAACGGCGAAAGCGACGAAGAGGACCACGACAGTCGCCGGGGGTGCTGCAACGCCGACACCGAGGGTTGCGAGTGTGACGGCTGCCCACGCGACGGGATACGCGGCTCGTGCGGCGATGATCGTGCGGCCAGCACCGAATCGGACGCCGAGACGCGGAGCAGCAGTCGCGCCGAGGAGCATTGCGACGCCGCTCACGGCGATGATCGCTCCGTAGACGGCCGCCGGGAGTGCGAGCGTGCGGAGCGCGAGGGTCGCGAACACTGTCAGGGCGGCGGCGTTGGCGAGGAACCAGAGGTGGGTGGACATGGCCAGCGGTGCGAGCGTCGGGTGCCCGTAGGTCCACCGCAGGCCATCGGCGATCTCTCCCCGGAGCCGCGAACCGACTCGGCGGGCGGGCATCTGCTCGTTGACGGGCACCCGCGCGATGAGCAGCGCGTCGACGATGTAGCTCACGGCGTCGATCGCGATCGCCACCGGTGCAGTCACGATACTGACCAGGACGCCTCCGAGCGCTGGGCCCGCGGTCTGTGCGGCTGCGTCGCTCTGGTCCACCCGAGCGTTGGCCGCCAGGAGGAGGTTCCGGGGCACGATCCGCGGCAGGAGCGACTGGGTGGCGGCGAAGCCCACGACGGAGAGGATGCCGAACACGAACAGCGCCGCAGCCGTGGCCCAGAGGTTCAGGACCCCGGTCAGCCAAAGGACCGGAATCGTGCCGAGGCACGCGCCGCGGCCGACACTCGCCCAAATCAGCAGCGGCTTCCGTTGCACACGGTCGACGTAGGCGCCGACGATCAGACCGAACAGTGCGTACGGAAGGAACTGGGCGGCATTCACCAGCCCCACCTCGAAAGGACTGGCATGCAGCACCGTGACCACGAGAACCGGAACAGCGACTGCACTCACCGCCGATCCGAAGGAGGAGACCGTTGCGGCAGACCAGTACGAGCGGAAACCGGGAACCCGACGCAGCGTGCTCACGACGTCGCCCATGAGCTAACGCTGACAGAGTGCGTCTCTCCGAGCAAGCAAATGCACGTCAGGAACCCCGTCCGATAGCCGATGGCTCATCGGACGTCGCCGCTGATGACCTCCGACATCGCCCGCAGCGAAGTGAGGCCTACGGACCCGGCCCGGCTCGAACGGGCAGCCACCCTCGCCATGCTGCGGGCAGGACGCATCCTTACCGGGTAGATGCGCCTTGGGCGGGTTCCCGTGGATGCTACCGCCCCTCAGCGACCGATCATTGTCTCGATGAATGATCGACTGGCGAGACGGAGCTCAAGATCCGTCGGGTTGCCTCATTGCGTCGAAAGCTTTGCGCCTTCGGTGCTCGCGATGAACGGCGGCTGCGGATCGAAGTTCACGGCCGATCGCGAGACCTCGCTGCGGGCAACTCGCGACGGGCATGAGGTCAGCGCGAAGCTAGGCGCTCTCCGCCCGAACCCCGCGAGGGGTCTCAGGGGCCGGCGGTCGAAGACTGGAAGCGGATGGAGTCCGACATCTGGTCGAGTTCCCTGTCGGCGACGAGGCGCCGCGGTCGATAATACCGATGATCGAAGCGGTCTTCCTCGCTGATCCCAGGACCAAACTCAAAATCAGCGATCCAAACGGTGGGACCGGTAGTCCCCAGATACCGCAGCCAAAGGCGTTCGACGGCGCCGGGACCGGGAATGAAGCCCGGAAGTCCCACACTCTGCATCGGACCTCGGTGCCCGAAAGACAGCCCTCTGCTGGTCAGGGACATGCCGTCGAGCACATCAAGGCGGCGCGTCCCTTCGACCCCACCTACAAGCCGCCAAGCAAGGACGAGACCCTCCGCTCTGTGCGGCGACACGTTCTCGATTACGGCGTAGCGCTGACCAAATTCCTCCTTCAAAAAGAGCTCGACCTTGGGCTTGCTCGCGTAGCTCAACGCCCTCGTGGCCTGCTGCGCGGCAGAGGCCGACTCTTTAGCCGCTTGATTACTCGCCAGAGCCGAGAGGAGAGCAGCGATAGTCGCGAGTGCTGTCGCCATCGATGCGACGACCGAGAGCCGTCGACCATCAAGTGGGAGGAAGTAGGTAGCCGCAAGGACAGCCGCCGCGATCACGAGGATGAGCAGAGTCCGACGTGGGCGCATGCATCAGACCCAACTACACACGTTCGGGCGACGCAGGTAGGAGCCGCGGCGATTCGACCACAATGGCGTGCTACTGGTGCCGAGAGACGCACCGAGCTCGGTCGGATCAGCATCGCAAGGGCCGAGGCGTAGTCGTTCGAAAGGCGATCGGCTATTGCGACGGGCGGTGCTCGGCGGCTTCGCTATCGGCTTCGACCCGATGGAGTACTCGTTGAGTCCGCTCGCACATGTGCTCGAATCGGGGCAGGGATCTGTTCGCTGCATGCCAGGCGAGGTTGTTCAGGCATGCTCCGACGGTCGCGGTGATGAATGCGGCTGGACCGGACGCTGAAGCACCGGCGACGGCCAGACGTCGGATGACGGTTTCCGGAGCGTGACCGCTGATGACACACTGCCGGTACAGGTCAGTTAGATCCAGTACGCGGTGGCCACGTCCGACCGTCTCAGCATCGATGAATCGAGACTCGCCGGATGGTGTGACGATGATGTTCGACGCGCTGAGATCGCCGTGGACGATGTCGTCGCTGGTCAGCTCGGCTGTTCCCGCGACCGCGACGAGCGAGCGTGCAGTCGCCGCTACCAGTGCTCCGGCTTCCGACCGGCGTGCGACGTCTGCGAACCATGGATGTTGGTCCGTTGTGACGGCGACGATCTGCGCGGCATGGTCGTACGCGCCCGCAACAGCCAAGCCGCCTTGCCGCCGGTTCGCGGCGATCACCGCATCGATCGCGGCGTCCTTTGAGATGTCGAGGACGGTGCCGGGGATGAACTGCTGGAGGTGGAAGGCGCCGTCGCCGAGCGGTCCGACTGCCAGCCAGTTCGCGACCGACCAGTCCGCCTGCGTCAATTGCATGACACGAGCGGCAGTGAGCACCCGAGCGGCTTTGTCCGGGTCGGGCTGGACTTTTACCACTACGGGGCCGACCGAAGAGTCTGCCAGCAGCGCGCCGCCCTGCTCTCCACCGGCCAGGCGCCGTCCGTTGGTCAGGACGTAGCCGGAGACGTCGGAGATCCGGTCCAGCAGGTCACGCATCTCCTGATGCTGACACACCGGACGACCGCCACACGTCGCACGGTGCACGCTTGACCCGTCGGCGTGGATGGGCGATCGTGAGGAGCATGGACACGGCGCCGAAACCTCAGGATGCGGGCGCTGATCGCGTCAGCCTCCGCGCCCTGACCGACGCCGACGTTGCCGCGCACAACGCAGGCGAGGACGACCAGACGATCCGCTGGCTCAGTGGAGCACCCAGCACGACGCTGTCCACTCGACGACACTTTGAGATGCTTGCACGCAACGCGCGCCGAGGAGCGGGCAAGCGGGGGTTCGGCGTGCTGCTCGACGGCGAACTTGCCGGCTACATCGACTTCGACCCCGACGCGAACGACCTCCCGGAACCTGGTGATGTGAACATCGCCTACGCGGTCCATCCGTGGGCTCGGCGGCAAGGTGTCGCGACCGTGGCGATCAGACTGCTCTGCGCGCGCCTTGAGGCACTCGGCGTCGGGCGCCGCGCGATCATCCGTGCGGAGACCGACAACGATGCGTCGGTGACAGTCGCACGGAACAGCGGCTTCGTCCACCTCGGTGACTTCCCTGCTCTCGGAGAAACGGGCCCAGGAGGCGAACCAGTGGTCTACAGCACCTTCGGCCGGCCCCTCACCGACACCTCGTCGTGACCGGGCAGTACTCAAGTCGACGGGTTCCTCGATCCGGTCGATGGGACCGCACCGACGAGGCTTTCTTCGCGGCCGGCGCGTGCCACGTTCTCGCGTACCGCTGCGCGGCTACGGGCCGATGACGGAGCTGCAGTCCACGCCGTCGCAGCGTGGGGAGAGTGGCTGTTCGACTTCAACGGCTGGAACCTCGCTTCGGACCTCCTCCTTGCTAACGAGGAGTTCGAGCAGACCAGGTCCAACCCCATCCCATCGAGGCAGGCATGAAGGACTTCTGCCTGCGGTGGAACCATCGACGGCCGAGTCAGTATCACCACGACCCAACGGGCCGGGCAGATGCTTTTCTCCGACGCTTCACGCCCCCGTTTACGGCGGCATCGACGTCTCGATGGCCGATCCCCTACCGGAACGACCACGACGAACTCGGACAGCGTGCGGTAGGCCAACCGGCTACCGGCACGAGGGCGCCCGGTTTCAGGTCAGCCACGGCAACAGAGCCAAGAGCTGAGGCTCGCTTAGAATCCTCACGTGAAGACCCTCAGCATCCCGTTGATCGCTGCATGCGTTCTGTCGTTGACCGCCTGCGCTACCCCAGGAGATGCGGCGAGCACGTCGTCGGCTGACTCCGAGCCAAGATTCATGAGCGCGCTACACGCATGTGACCTGATCACGACCAGTGACGGAGTCGAGTACGCCGATGACGGAGCTACGCTGATCCTCTCGACCGTGGGCAAGGAGAACTTCACGGGTCTCGACTGGACAAACGTCGAATGCGTGTTGGACGACTTGGACGTCAGCGCGGCAACAAAGAACCTCATCGGTGAGACCCGCGCGCTCGACGGACGAGAAGATGACGACTGGGATGGGATCAAGGCGTCTTGGACTTACCACCCCGACGCGGGACTGAACATCACCCTGCAGGACAAGCGCCGCGACTAAACCGACGAGGCCTGCTAAGCCATCGTCTACTGCAACGACCACGAGCGGTAGGTTCGCCGCATGGACGTGGTGAGCGCAAAGGTGCTGGGGTCAATCGCCCTCGTCTTTGGGGTCGTCTTCGTCTCGACCTCGATCGTGCGTCTCACGCGGCCCGACGTCGACCTGCTGTTGATGCTGCTCAACGCTGCGCTGGGAGTCCTGTGGCTCGGAGCCGGGATCTGGTTGTGGCGTTTCGGGCTCCGCAAGTCGAAGGGCGACCGATAGCGGATCGGCAAGCGAGACAAATCCCGCCGACCGCCTCGGCTTTGATGCAGCCCGGTTCTCGATCCAAACCAACACACTGTGGATGCTGGTCGCCGCAACGGTGCAAAGCGTCCATGGTCGTCGCCGATTGTGGGGCGAATTCGACCAGTTAGGAGACTTGCGGGTACCCCAAACTCCCGAATCAGGACCGAGGGAGCCGGACAGCGAGCACGAGCCCCGCGACGACCAATCCGCCGCCGACACCCCAGCCGAGCACCGACCATGTTGCTCGGTAGCCGTCGTCGATCGGCTCGGTGTGTGCCGGGCAGACAGTGGTCGTTTCGTCACTGTAGAGGTGCGGCCGTTCGTAACAAGGCCCGTCGCTGACGCGCTGTGTGTGGTCGGAGACGATGTTTGCGGCGGTCACCGCGAGTGCCGGCCCGGCGAGGAGCATGATGATGCCTGTCCGGCCCCACGCTGCTCGTCGTTCCCGCCTCTCTGCGGCTCGGACCTTCCGCTGCCGGGCCTGCCACTGCTGGAAGAATTGCCGGAAGTGGAAATCGTCGGCCAGAATTCGGTCAACACGATCTTGTCGCTCCTGATTCGGTGCGTATCCGAGTCGGCGCCGGCCTGCTTCCGTGGCGAACTCGGCGCGGAACTGCTCAGGTGTCATTTGCGCCCCCACCGGGGTAGCGTACCGGCGAGCCTTGCAGCGCCCCAAGCGACGGTGCTCGGGCTCCACCCAGCTAGGGATCGTTCATCGCGCACGCCGGCGGTTGTAACTTCGCTGGCATGCTGAACGTGTGACGGCCAACTCACCCTCTCAACGGGTCCACCGCTTCCAGGTGGTAGCGGCAAACGAGCTGCCTGAGATGAACCGTTTGCAGACATCGTTCTTTTCGAAGCACTACCGACCACGGTTCCTTGCGGGCGATGCGATCGACGTTGACGGGCAGTTCGGCTACCCCGTCGTCATGCTGCACGAGCTCCTGGCCGAGTGGGACATTGATCCCAAGACGGCGATGGAGGGAGCGGCTCGCATCATCGACGCATACCCGAAATCCGTGGCCCAAAGCGAAGCACAACAGTGCCTCGCCGACATGCACTACCTCCGAGAGGAGTGGGCCGACGCGTTGAAGCTGACGTACGGATCTCGACGGCTCGTTGCCTTCGTCGGTCTCAGCGACCTGCTGCAGCCGCGTGCGGAAGCGTGGGAGGTCATGCGGTGGGGATCCTCAAACATCACCAAGGCGGGCTGGCAAAACCTCGACGCGGCGCTTGATGACCTTCAGGGAACGCTCGACAGGTTCCACGACGAGCACGGCATCAGCATCATCGGACATTTTTGGAGGCGACTGCATGCAAGCGAAGCCACAGAAGCGATAGCGCAGAGCCTTTACGACCTGATCGGTTCCGACTACTCGGTCGACCAGATCGTTCAGCTCATCGATCACGGCCGTACCGTCGGTCCGTACCGCCTGACCGCGTTCGAGGGATTCTCAGGCTACGAGCGTCCCATCCGAGCAACTTGGAACCGCAGTAACCCGTACGCCTTCGAGGGCTTGATCCGAGCGCTCTGCCGGCCCCTGTTCCGCGAATCGGAGAACCGCGCACGTCAGGCCGCTGGGCTCCCGCGCGTCGGCGAGGGCCTGGTGTCCGAGATACGTCTGCTGCATCAACTACGTGCTGCGTTCCCCGACGAGCGAATCGACCACCAGGTACGGCCATCGTGGCTGGCACCACAGTCCCTCGACATGGTGTTCCGTGGGCGAAACGTCGCGATCGAGTACCAGGGTGCTCAACACTCGCGCCCGGTGGAGTTCTTCGGTGGACGGGAGGCTTTCGAGCGGCAGCAGCAGCGCGACGCTACGAAGCGTTGGTTGTGCGCTGAGTACGGGATGACCCTGCTCGAGGTTCACCCCGATTACCTGCTAGATGACATCGTTGGAGCGGTACGCCGCGCTCTCGAGTAATCACACCACTCAAGACAGCCGCCCAATCCGCATCTCCAACATGTCGCTGTCTGAACGGGCTCAAGCCGTGGTGCGGTAGCCGATCGCTCAACGGTCCGGCAGGAGTGACGTGCGTCGTAGCTACTTCTTCTCGTACTTGCGCCAGTAGCGGGCGAGAGCCGCTTGGCCCGGTCGAGCCGTGGTGAACACGACTAGAGCGAACCCGATGAAGATGACGAGAAACGCCACCAGACGGTCGAGCCTGCCGTCCGAGTGGGCCATCAACACGAAGCCGATGACGACGACCAGTGCACCCAGTGTCACGAGTACAACGCGTCGAGGGGTCATGAGCGCAAATCTATCGTCGCCGTCACGAAGTGGTGTTGGACCCGCCTCGCGGTCGACGGCACTCGTTCAGTGACAAGCCCCGGTGGGAAGGTCCCGTTAGCCGGTCGTGAGGCGCGCGACTTGATGGGCTGAGGGCGTGTGCGCGGCTGACTGGGGCGAGGCGTCGCACATAGCTGGTCCGTTTTGGTTCGCATCAGCGGGACGCCATACGGACGGTAACGGGAGCGCTCATAGGGCTGATCAGGGCCACGTCCAGGCGGCTATGACGCGCTCCGCTTCGGGCGCTTCCGACCCGAAGTGGTGCCGGCGGGACGGGTTCGCCACTGACCCTTGTCGGGCGCTTTCCTTGAACGGGGAGCCCCACGGTGCGCGCGGAGCGCGCAGTCAGGGCAGCCAGCGGGGTACTTGGAAGTGTGATTGTCCGGTCGGACTGCGAACGCGCCGTGCTCGCTGCACGCGACGCTCACGTCCGTCTTCGCGTCGACGTAGACAACCTCGCTGTAGTCGTAGCGGCTGCCATGGATCTTCTGCGCCTTCGCGATGAATCGCTCGCGGCGGAGCTCGACGCGCGCGTTGAAGCCCTTGCAATCGCGGCACCCCTGCCCGCGCTGCGGACCCCATGGCGTGTCACGGATGCGGCGGTGCTCCCGAGGGGTTAGAGCGAAGGGCCCGTGGCCGGGGCAGACGATGGTGACCTTCGTGTCGCCGTTGATGTATGCCGCTTCGACGAGGGAGTAGTCGTAGCGGCCCTCGTGCAGCTTCATAGCGAAGTCGATGAACTCGGCGGCTCGTTCTTCGCGGGTTGCGGTGCGGTAGTCCATTGGGGGTCCTCCAGGAGTCGGTTCTCCTGCCCCTATGCGCGACCCCGGAGCCCGGCTGTGACCTGTGCCTGTGCGTCTTCGTTTCGTGCGCAGGCCCGCCTGCCGCGAAGGACGACGCATAGCTCCTGCCATGAGCACACTTCTTCCCGGCGCTGTCGAGGCGCTTCGCCGACCACGAGACTTCGGGCACTCCGTCCTTCCCCGGCAAGACGAAGTCAGTTCCGCAACCGATCTCGGTCGTCCCCGCGGCGCCGCGTATGGCCGTCCGTTCGCACGGCCCGGACTGATCATCGACTGCGCGCACACGCGCTGCTGGGAAGCGGAACCGCTCGCCGTCCCGAGGCGACCGCTTGGCACGCGCTCTTCGCCGACGGACGAGGGGACTCTTGTCGCGCAGCTTCGCGCCGAGCCCGCCCGCATGGTGCGGAACTACCAGAGCCAGAACATTCCGGCGGCGCGGTGGGCCAACGTTCGGACGTTCACGGAGGACGCGGTGGCCGTCATCGCACCGGCATGCGGGTACTTGGCGGAGCGGCTGATGGTTGCCGTCGCGCCGTTCGTCGACTGGGTCGTTCACGTGATGGGGATGCCGCTGGTGCCGAACGTCTTCCACCCCGTGTGGATCCGTCGGTACATCAGTCGCGACGACCTCGGCCTGAAGGACCGGACGCTCCGGGACTACCGGTCACTACTACTGCGCATCTCCGAGGTACTGCTTCCGAACGAGGGAGCAATCTCCTTCGGTCCGCTGAACGGGCAGTCCGCGACCGCCCCGTACACCGACCTCGAGTTGCGACTGCTGGAAGCCTGGGCGAGGGGGCAAGCAACGTCGTTCCGACGGCGCAACGCCGGCGCAATCTTGGCGCTCGGCGCCGGCGCCGGCCTCCTGCCGTGGGAGATGCAGCACCTCCGCCGTCGCGACATCACTCTGGACAGAGAAGGTGCTGTCGTGCACATGCGGAGCACCACTCCAAGGGATGTGCCGATTCTCGAACGGTGGGAGCCGCTTCTTCGCGACAGCATCATCGATCTCGAAGCTGACGCGTGGGTAGTGGGTGGTCAGAATCGGGCGACGACGTTCAACATCGTCACCCCGTTCATCAACCGCACCGACTTCGGCAGCGAACCGAAGCCGGTGCCGAACCGGATGCGCACCACCTGGCTGAGCACCCACCTCGCCGCACTGACCGACGGCGGCTTCCTCTTCGACGCCGCCGGACTCAGCAAGGCCGAGCACCTGCTCACGCTCCTGAGGCACATCCCGACGCTCGACACCACCGAGCACCGGCAGCGGATCCTCGCCGAGATCCGCGGCCGAGCCTGACCCGGGCGGTCAGAGGATCCTGTATCGAGCACGACGAAGCTGCTGCTCCCGGTCGCCCGGGAGCGCGCCACGCCGGTGCCGGGCACGCTGATGCGCGACCCACCGCCCGATCGACACCTCATCCCCGTCCAAGGCACGACGCTGCGGCGCACGGCCGTTGTCGGCCCAGAACTGCTGATGCCGCTGCAGCATCTCCTCCCACCGTGCGTCTCGAGGTCGCCACGCGAAACCAGGGATCGCTTCGAGTCGCCGCCGCTGATAGGTGCAGTACCCGTCCGCGTTGCCGACCTCGCGGAAGTAGGCCAGAACATCCACCAGCGCCTGCTCGTCGGTTGCGGGCCGCGGACGCGCCGGGTCCGCACGAGGCAGCCGACCATGCTGCTGCCGGAACGTGTCGACGTCGTGCACGTTGCGGATCCACCGCCGAACGAACGGTTCCACATCAGCGGCGTCATCGCGGTCGGCGAGGTAGAACGCGACGCCGCGGCGCTCATCCAGCGTGAGTACGCCGGTCGGGCGGGCGGCGTACTCGGCGTAGTCGTTCCAAAGGGCAGTGAGCGCAGAGTTCGGGGTGGGCATGCGGTCCTCTCCGAGGCCGCAGGTCGACCTCGGGAGCGGTATGCGCGGACCGCGAAGATTTCTGGTCGACGCGCCACTGACCGCCACCTCGGGTCCACGAACAGGACCAACCCAGCCGTGAAGATCACTAGCGTTCCGGTGTCCCCGAATACGAAAGCTCCCCGGAACGCATGCACACCGTCGATGTCACCCCGGTGTCGTCGACCATTCAGCAGAACCACGACACGCCCGAGCTGCATCAGTTACCGCGGCTCCTGCCGACACGTCCACTTCCCCGGTTTCACGGGGATTTGAGCGGCACGCGATCACTTTCAGGACCCGCACGGCACAGCTGGATCACACGTGGACGCATAGGCCCGCCATGGCCTCGACCCTGCTCATCGCGTTCCTCATCCCTCGCTCCCCCGCGCAGCGAGCGGGAACCACGCTCGGCCGTACGCTGGCGGGCGGATGGCCGATGACCTACCAGCCGACTTTCCCGGCCGACCGGTGGGCCTTCATCGAGTCGTTCGTGCTCGACGCAGCAGTCGCGACCGCCGCGGCCGCATCGCTCGACGTTGATCGCGTCCTCGTCGTCGCAGCGCCCTACGTCGACTGGGTTGTCAATGTCAACGGCTACCCGGCCGCGACGATGGTCGTGTTCCACCCGGTCATGGTTCGCCGCTACGTCACCCGCAGTGATGTCAGCTGGGCCGACACGACGCGCCGCACGTACCGGTCGCTGCTGATGCGGGCGTCCGAAGCCCTCGTCGGCTCTGTTCCGCTCGAGTTCGCAGCAACCTCCCCGCAGAACACCGCCGCGCCTTACTCGGATCTCGACTTGCATCTGCTCGAAAGCTGGGCGAGGGGGCAGGCCACCGCCGCACGTCGACGCAGCGCTGGCGTCACGCTCGCCCTGTGCACCGGCGCCGGCCTGAAGGCCAACGAACTGCTGCAAGTCCGCCGCCGCGACATCACCGTCGACACCGACGGGGTCCTTATCACCGTCGCGCGCACGGGCCGCGTCGTGCCGCTGCTCGCCCGCTTCGAACCGTTGCTGCTCGAATCTGCCGCCGACGTCGCCACGGACAACTGGGTCTTTGGTTCACCCAAGCGCATCAAGCACGGGATCAGCACCCTCACCACGTTCCTGTACGACACCGACCGCGGCAACGAACCAGACCCCGTCACCACCCGGATGCGGAACACCTGGCTGATTACGCACCTCATCGCAGGCACGAACCTCCGCGCCCTCATGACCGCGGCTGGCGTCACGAAGTTCGAACACCTCGACCAGCTCGTCGCACACGTTCCCGCGCTCGAAGACGCCTCTTACCGGCGTCAGCTCCGCGCGGAGGTCGCCCGATGACCGCGCCGAAGGCGAAGCATCACGACTTCGAGAAGGCGGAACAGTGGATGCAGGACTGCTTCGGCATGTCCATGCTCATGTACCTCAAGATGGGCAAGCGCGACGCGTTCCACCGAGCCGTCCGTGAGACGAGCAAGGTCATCGCGCTCGGTGGCATCGAGGAACTCCTCGAGCAGTACTGGCTCGAAGACCACCCGTCCCGCCGAGGACGCAACGCGTACATGAGCACGACGAGCGCCATGAAACTCATGTTCGTCACGATGCGCGTCAAAGGCACCGTCAGCATCCGAGCAGGCGCAGACCTGCTCGTTGACGCGACGGACGAAGAGCTCGAGATGCTCGGCATCGACCCCAGCATCTTCGAGCGAGGAGAGCTCTACGACGCCTACTGGCGGGCAGTGCACCGCTTCAAGGACCTGCTCGACCGCGACCCCGGCCCCCGCTGGCGTCGCCCGAGCCCGGCGCGTCTTGCGGAAATCAAGGAGGAGTTCTACTCCGACCCCGAGCGCTTGGAGCTGCTCGAAGGACGCATGATGACCATCTGCAACCAGCTACTTCAGGGGACCTGGCTCCTTCTTCCTAAGGAGCTCCGGGACCGCATGCACGGCACTGCGGCGATCGATGCCACGGTCATCCCCGTTGCGGGCATGCAGAAGAACCTCGAGCGCATGACGGGTGACGACACCGCATCGGTCAACTACGGCTGCGGCTTCTACGTCCGCGAGGGTGACCACGACGGCACCAACTCTGCCCCGGGGAAGCGCATCTTTGGTCGCGAAGCCGAGCTTGGCACGCTCACCCGCAACAGTCCTGGCGCGGATATCGACGCCCCACTCTTCATCATCTGGTTCGGCGGCCACAAGCCCGGGGAGGTCGCCGGCCAGGGCAAGCGCTTCCTCGACTCCTGCAAAGAACGCGGAATCCCGATTACAACCGTCATCGCCGACCGCGCCTACCTGCCCGGCGCGAAGTCCGAGGACTTTCAGCTCCCCATCGCAACGAGCGGCGCGAACGCTGTTATGGACTACCCCCATGACAAGCTCGGCATCCAGGCGTACTACGCAAGCAAGGACGGCAAGCACGACCTCGTCATGTGCGACGGATCCTGGTACCCCTCCTTCATGCCCCAGGCCCTCAAGCTCGCTGAATCCACATGGGCGAAGACCCGAATCGCTGCGTCGCAGATGACCAATCCCGTTGCTCGTGAGGCGAAGCTCGCCGCCGGACACGACCTCGTCACCAAGCGTCGGGAGCAGCGCGCGAAGTATCGGCTCAAGCCCCGAGGCCGCCACAACGCCGATGGCTCGCGGCAGTACTTCTACCCAATCGGACTCGACTCCATCGACTTCGACACCACCACCGGTGAGGAATTCGATACCCCCATCCCTGGCAAGACGGTCAAGATTCCCGGCAGTCTCGTCGACGACAAGCGCAACAACGGGGACGGCACGAAGCACCTCAAGTTCGGACAGGAGTTCGAATACAAGTCCGAAGAGTGGCGCGGCTGGTATGGACTTCGCAACACGATCGAGTCCGTCAACTCACGGGTAAAGGACCCTCAGGCCGAGGGACTCCACGACCCGCTGAACCGTCGAGGTCGCGGCCCGTGGTTTGCGGAGATTGCTGCAGCGCTTGCTGCGGCTTCCCAGAACCTTCGCCGGTTGATCCACTTCCTCCAGGACCGCCTCGCGCTCAAGCGATTGAGCGCGAAGAATCGCAATCACTGGATGACGTACGCCAAGCAGAACCCGAACGCCCGGGTCCAGCAGCCGGATCGACTGAAGCAAACTCCGAACCTCCGGAGTACTACCTCATACCCATCGACGAGCTCCTCGGCTAGGCGCCGACGCTCGCCCCGAACTGAACCCACACCAACTTCGCTCGATAGCCGAGCCAATGCCCCCTGCCCGGAAACGGGTCAGGGGGCATTCGTCGTTCACGGAACCGCGCACGCGCCAACAGCTCGGCCCCACTTCTCGGTCAGCACGAGGTTCCGGGCAGTGCGCAGACGATGTCGAACGGCTCCTACACGCCTCACGAGCAAAAGAATGACCAGGAATCCCGCAAAGACCGAACTGGCCAGCGCTCCGCCTCCAGGATTCGAACCCGGACCTAACGGCACCAAAGGCCGTCGTGCTGCCGTTACACCAAGGCGGAACACACCGACGGGGTGGAGCCCACCGAGTGCCCGACCATCCTCCCATGCCCCGGTCGGTGGCCGTGCGCTCCCGGTTCGGCCAAGATGGGGGGATGCCGCAGGAGGACGAGGTCGACCGGATCGTCGCGGCGTGGGGTCGTGAGCGTGACGACCTCGACTTCGCCCCGCTCGAAGTGTTCTCGCGGGTGGACCGGTTGGCACGGCACCTGGACCGCGCACGCCGTGCAGCGTTCGACGCGAGCGGGGTGGAGCCGTGGGAGTTCGACGTCCTGTCTGCACTCCGGCGTGCAGGCGAGCCGTACGAGCTGAGCCCGAAGACGCTGCTGCAGCAGACGCTGGTGTCGAGCGGCACGATGACGAACCGCGTCGACCGATTGGCGGCACGTGGCCTGGTGAGCCGTAGGACGGACCCGCGCGACGGACGCGGGATCCTCGTGGCGCTGACGGTGTCCGGACGGCAGGCGGTGGACGCCGCGATCGCCGACCTGCTCGACGCCGAACGCGGGATCCTCGACGAGGTCGCCGGCCCGGAACAGGCGCAGCTGTCCGCCCTGTTGCGACGGCTGATCCTCGGCCTGGGCGACTGAGCGCAACCGGGCGCGACCGACCACGCCCGAGCGGACTAGCCTGCGGCCATGCACGCGATCACCCTGGCCGTGGCCGACGTCGAGCGTTCGGCCGCGTTCTACCGCGACCTGCTCGGCATCGAGGGCAGCGGCGTCATCGGCACCGAGTACCCGCGGACGGACTCGCAAGCGGGCGGGACGACGGCCATGTTCACGCTCGACGACGGACTCATCGTGAGCGTGTACGGCCGCGAGGACATGGCGCTCGACTCCGGCGTCGACCTCCCGCACGGTCCGACCTCGACCATCGGGCACTTCGTCGGCTCGCAGTCCGATGCAGACGCGTTCCTCGACCGGGCGCGGTCCGCGGGGGCGACGATGCTCGCTGCGCCGTACACACGTCCGTGGGGCATGTACTCCGGCTTCTTCCAGGACCCGGACGGCCACCTCTGGGAGGTCGTGGCGAACCCGGGCGGCGGCGACCCGGCGGATGCGTCGCCTGCCGCGTAGCGACGGGCTGGCTCGCGAGGCCCGAACGGGGGAACGCTCCACCGCGCCCGCTGCCCTACGGTTGCGTGGTGGACATCGGGCGGGCAGTGGTCGGGGCGAGTGCGGTCGGGGCGGTGGTGCTCGCCATCGGGCTGGGCATCGTCACGGCGCCGGGGAACACCCTCTCCGTGACACCCGGTCGGGGCATCGCGTGCGGGTTGTACCCAGACGGCACGACCACCGCTGCCGCATGGTTCATGGTCGAGTTCGAGAACCCGACCGGGCGGAGCGTCCACGTCGCCGACGTCGGTCCGGTCAGTGTCGAGGGGGCCGACGTGACACCGCTGCAGGTGGTCGTGCACGACGACGGAACACCAGCCGGGCTGTGGGTCACGGACGCTCCGGTGATGCCGCACGAGTTCGGCCGGACGGTGGCGATCGGTGCGGGCTGGACCGTTCCGGCGCACGGCAGGCTCGACCTCGTGGGGCGCCTGGTCGTGCACCCGGGCGCGAGCGTCGGACGCGTCGACGGGTTCACCGCCACGTCGGCCGGACCGCTCTGGACGACGCACACGGCCACGCTCGACCAGTCCTTCGCCATCGGCGTGGGTGACGGGAACTCGGGGCCGGCCATCGGCTGCGGCTCGTCGTTCCTCACCGACGACGCGTAGCCCGGGCGACTACACCCCGAGCTGCTCCGCGACCTCGAGCCAGCGCTCCTCGAGCGACTCGACCTCGGCCTCGAGCGCCCCGAGCTTCGCCTGCAGCGCACCGAGTCCCGCGTAGTCGGACTGGTCGTGCGCCGCGAACGCGTCGAGGACCGCCTGCCGGTCGGCACCGACGCGGGCGATCCGGCGGTCGAGCGCCGACATCTCCTTCTCCGCCGCCCGACGCTCCGCACCCGAGAGCGCCGGAGCGGCGGCCGCGGCCGCAGCGGCCGGCATGCCAGACGCACCGGACGCAGCAGCAGCACCCGCGGCCCCGGCCCCGGCCCCGCCCGCCGACCCGGCCACGTTGGCGGCCGAGCCGGTCCCGCCTGCCGTGTCGGGCCTCCCGGCAGCAGCGGCGGCAGCCGCCGACGCGGTCGCGGGCACCGAGCCCGACGCACGCAGCCGCATGTACTCGTCGACCCCGCCGGGGAGGTGCCGGAGGTGCCCGCCGAGCACGGCGTACTGCTGGTCGGTGACGCGTTCGAGCAGGTACCGGTCGTGCGAGACCACCAGGAGCGTGCCCGGCCAGGTGTCGAGGAGGTCCTCCATCGCGGCGAGCATGTCCGTGTCGAGGTCGTTCGTGGGCTCGTCGAGGATGAGCACGTTCGGTTCGTCGAGCAGGATGAGCATGAGCTGGAGCCGTCGCTTCTGCCCACCGCTGAGGTCCTTGACCGGTGTCGAGAGCTGCGCGGAGGTGAAGCCGAGGCGCTCGAGCAGCTGCGACGGCGTCATCTCCTTGCCGTCGGCGACGTAGGAGGTCTTCTTGCGGGCGACGACCTCGCGCACCCGGTCGTCGGCGTACTGCTGGAGGTCGGCGAGCTGCTGGTCGAGCACCGCGACCTGCACTGTCTTGCCGGTCTTCACGCGACCCGTGGTGGGCTGGAGCTTGCCGGACACCAGGTTGAGCAGCGTCGACTTGCCCGCGCCGTTCGGCCCGAGGATGCCGGTCCGCTCCCCCGGCGCGATCCGCCACTCGACGTCACGGAGGATGACGTCGTCGCCGAACGTGACACCGGCGTCGAGCAGGTCGACGACGTCCTTGCCGAGGCGTGCGGTCGCCATCTGCGAGAGCGCGACGGTGTCGCGGATCGGCGGGACGTCGTCGATGAGGGCGTTCGCCGCATCGATGCGGAACTTCGGCTTGCTGGTCCGGGCGGGTGCGCCGCGACGGAGCCACGCGAGCTCCTTGCGGGCGAGGTTCTGCCTGCGCTGCTCGGACGCCGCCGCCTGCCGGTCACGCTCGACGCGCTGGAGGATGTACGCCGCGTAACCGCCCTCGAAGGGGTCGACGACGCCGTCGTGGACCTCCCACGTGTCGGTCGACACGGCGTCGAGGAACCACCGGTCGTGCGTCACGACGACGAGACCGCCCTGGTTCGCGGACCACCGACGCTTGATGTGGTCGGCGAGCCACTGGATGCCCTCGACGTCGAGGTGGTTCGTCGGCTCGTCGAGGAACAGCACGTCCCAGTCGCCGACGAGGAGCTTCGCGAGGGCGATGCGTCGTCGCTGGCCCCCCGAGAGGTCGTCGACGTTCGCCTCCCACGGGATGTCCGACACGAGGCCGCCGATGATGTCGCGGATCGTCGGGTCGCCGGCCCACTCGTGCTCGGCTCGGTCGCCGACGACGGTCGCGCCGACGGTCGCGCCCGCCGGCAGGACGTCGCGCTGGTCGAGGTACCCGACCGTCAAGCCGCGGCGGTGTGTGACCCGGCCGTCGTCCGGCTCGATCCGCTTCGAGAGGAGCGCGAGGAGCGTCGACTTGCCGTCGCCGTTCCGGCCGACCACGCCGATGCGGTCGCCCTCGTCGATGCCGAGGGTGACGCTGTCGAAGACGACACGGGTGGGGAACTCGAGATGCAGGTTCTCGGCGCCGAGGAGATGAGCCACCCGACAAGGGTACGGGGGCGCGCGGCGGGCGCGGTCGCGGTCGCGTCGCGGTCGTTCCGTCGGGTCGGCCTGGAGGCGCGGCTCAGCTCGACGGGGTCGGGTCGCCTTCGCCGGCTGCTTCCTTCGCGCGCTTCAGGCGCGCCTGCGCCTCCCAGTACTCGATCTCGCGCTCGAGGTCGGCGAGTTCCTGTTCGGTGCCGCTGACGCGTTTGTCGCCGTGGGCCGACCGGGCCTCCCCGAGGGTGGCGTACCGGTCCTCGTGGCGGACCGGATCGAGGTAGCGGCCGTGGTTCCGCTCGCCGGGTGCCCAGTCGTGACCGACGGCGAACCACACGATCGGGCCGACGACGGGGACGAAGATGCAGATGAGGACCCAGGCGAGCTTCGGCAGCCCGCGGATCTCGGCGTCGGTCTTCGTCAGGATGTCGATCAGGGCGAAGACGAGCAGGAGGGTCCCCGCTCCGTACAGCAGCACGCTCATGAGGTCGAATTCTATGGACCGGCCGAGAGCCCGGCTACGCCCCGAACGCGTGCCGCGGTTGCGATCGGGCAACGGTCTCCTGCGACGGCGTACAGGCTCGTCGCCAGGGTGCGACCGGTCGCGCGTGGGTCACTCTGCCTCGTGGTCGAGGTACCGCTGCGCCGTGGACGCCGAGCGGATCGAGATCGCCCCGGACCCGAGCCCCACCACGGCCCATCCGGCGTTCAGCACCCAGAAGTCACCGGCGACGAGCGCAGCGGCGGCGCCGATCGTGACGATCGCCGCGGGCAGCACGGTGGACGCTGTCCGGACCCGCTGGAGCGCCGTGGCGCGGACGACGTCGAGCCGGTCCTCGGGTGCCCGCTCGCGCTCGCGGATCACGCGGCGGACCGCGTCCTGCTCCCGCGGGAGCAGGACGTCCGTCACCGGGGGCGACACGCGGCCGCGTCGGCGGTCCCGCGCCGCCACGACCAGGGACGCGACGAGGACGATCGTGTACGCGACCAGCCCGCTCCACGCGACGACCCACCGGCCGGTCGAGTCCGGTGGGAACGTGCGGCCCACGACGAGGACGAGGATCGCGGGGAGCACGAGCAGCGCGGCCGCGCGAGCGACGGAGAACCGGCGTGGGGCCGGCAGCGCGAGCACGTCCAGCGCTCGGGCCTCGGCCGCTGCCCACCGCTGCTCAGCCCGTTCCACGGTGTCGGTCATCGTGCCCCTCATCGCTGCTCGCCGCGGCCTCCAGCCAACCAGGTGGCCCGAGGATCCGTCAGAGGGCGGCGACCCACTCGTCGGAGCCGTCGAGGAAGCGCTGGTGCTTCCAGATCGGGGTGCGTTCCTTCACGAGGTCGATGAGGGCCGCACAGGCAGCGAAGGCCTGCGCCCGGTGCGGCGAGGCGACGGCGGCGGCGAGCGCGACGTCCCCCACCACGAGGGCTCCGACCCGGTGCAGCACGGCGATCCGGACGTCGGGGTGGTCCGCTGCGATCGTCTCGGCGACCTCGCGGAGCACGGCGGCCGCGGTCGGGTGCCCCTCGTAGTCGAGCGCCGTGACGCCCTTGCCGCCGTCGTGGTCGCGGACGACCCCGGCGAACGTCACGACAGCGCCGTCACGGTCGGAGGCCACGGCGGTGCTCGTCTCCTCGACGGTCACGTCGCGGTCGACGACGTCCGCGAGCAGGACCCGCCCGGCAGCCTGCGCCCCGGTCACGAGGCGCTCCGCGGTGCGTGTCCGTCGCCGTGGAGCTGGGCGAGCACGTGGTCGAGCAGTCCGCCGAGGACGTCGAGCCCGTCGGCCACGCCCCCTCGGGACCCGGGAAGGGTGGCGATGAACGTCCCGCCGGCGGCGATCCCGGCGACTCCGCGGCTGAGGAGTGCGGTCGGTCCGGCCCCGGCGAGGCCCCGGCGCCGGATCTCCTCGACGATCCCGGGGAGTTCGAGGTCGAGCAGGGGTGCGACGGCCTCGGGCGTGCGGTCGGTGGGGGTGACGCCGGTGCCGCCGGTGGTGATGACGACCCGGGCGCCGGCGAGGACCTCGCCCGTGATCGTCTCCGCGATCGGACCGCCGTCGGGCACGATCGTCGGTTCCGCCACCGTGAAGCCGTGCTCGCGGAGCCAGGCGGCGATCACCGGCCCGGTGCGGTCGAGTGCGGGGTCCGCCGCGGCCTGCGTGGAGACGACGAGCACGCCGGCTCGCCCCCTCGTCGGTTCGGACGTCATCGGTCTGCCTCCCAGTCGCCCGAGCGGCCGCCGTGCTTCTCGAGCACCCGGACGTCGGTGATGGTCGCTGCCCGGTCGACGGCCTTGACCATGTCGTACACCGTGAGCGCGCCGACGCTGGCGCCGGTCAGGGCCTCCATCTCGACGCCGGTCCGTGAGGTGGTGCGGACGGACACCTCGACCACGACGCGGTCGTCGGCGCCCGTGATGTCGACCTGGACCCCCGAGATCGGCAGCGGGTGGCAGAGCGGGACGAGGTCGGAGGTCTTCTTCACCGCCATGATCGCGGCGATGCGCGCGGTGCCGATGACCTCGCCCTTGGGCAGTGAGCCGTCGATGATCCGGGCGACGACGTCGGGCCGGGTCACGAGGGTCGCGGTCGCAGTGGCCGAGCGGTCGGTGACGTCCTTGTCGGAGACGTCGACCATGTGAGCCGATCCGTCGGCGCGGACGTGGGAGAGGTCGGTCATCTACAGACTCCAGACGGTGAGCGGGTCACCCGGTTCGACGGCGGCGGTGCCGACGGGGACGTGGACGAGGTGCGTCGCGGCGGCGTAGTGCGCGAGGAGGTGGGAGCTCGGGCCGCCGACCAGGTGGACACAGCCGTCCTCCACCCTGCCGCGTCGGACCTGGTGCTTGGCCTCGGGCGAGACGGCGGCCTCGGCCGCGGGCAGCACCTGCACGGGGCGGTCGGCCGGGAGCCCGACGAGCGGGGCGAGCACCGGGCGGAGGAACACCTCGAACGAGACGAGCGCCGAGACGGGGTTGCCGGGGAACGCGATCACGGGGACGGCTCGGTCGCCGAACGTCACCGTCCCGAGCGCCTGCGGGCCACCGGGCTGCATCGCGACCGGCGTCACCTCGATCCCGCGCGGCTCGAGCGCCTGCCGCACGACCTCGTACGCACCCGCGCTGATCCCACCGGTCGTCAGGACGAGGTCGGCCCAGTCGCCGACGGCCTCGGTGACGCCCGCGAGGAACGCGGTCTCGTCGTCGGGGACCACGACGGTGCGGGCCTCGGCACCGACCTCGGCGAGCGCGGCGGTCAGCGCCACGCCGTTCGCGTCGCCGATGCCCGCACCGTGGACGTCGACACCGACGAGTTCGGAGCCGGTGCTCACGACGAGCACCCGGACCGGACGGACGACGTCGACCTGTTCCACGCCGGCTGCGGCGAGCGCACCGAGGAGCGCCGGGGCGACGAACGCCCCGGCCTCGGCCACGACCCCGCCCCGGGGCAGGTCGGAGCCGGTGGTGCGGACGAAGTCCCCCGCGGTGACGTCGTCGGGCACGTGGACGCGATCGAGCGTCAACGCCGCGGGGAACGCGCCGACGTCGGTGCGTTCGACGGGGAAGACGGCGTCGGCCCCGTCGGGGATCCGCGCACCGGTCATGATCGGCGCGGCGGCACCGGGCGCGAGCGGGGCGGGGACCCGGCCCGCGGGGATCGGGGCAGCGACCGTGAGGGCCCGGCCGGCGTCGGCGGCGCGGACGGCGAAGCCGTCCATCTGGCTGTTGTCGAACGCGGGGAGCGCGACCGGTGCGACGACGCGTGTCGCGAGCCGACGGCGTGCCCCGGCGCGGGCGTCGGCGGCGAGGTCGACGGTGCGCCGGGCCTCCAGGCAGGAACGGTCGGACGTGCCGGGCGTGAGCTGCGTGGTGACCGGGGCGAGCAGCGCAGCCACCGCTTCGGCGTGTCGACCGATCGTTCGCACAGGGCCCTCCGAAGTCGTGGACGGAGCAAGGGGACGTGAGCTGCCCGGCGGAACCGCCGTCAGGGAGCGTCAGTAGCGTATCCAGCGCGCAACCCGCGCCGAGGACGATTCGGAGGACCTGTGGAGAACGACGTGACGATCGGTGTGATCGGTGGATCGGGCCTGTACGAGCTGTTCGAGGCGGGCACGGCGGAGGAGCGGACGGTCGCGACGCCGTTCGGCGAGACCTCCAGCCCGATCAGCATCGGCACCATGTCCGGCCGACGTGTGGCGTTCCTCACCCGGCACGGCCGGTCGCACTCGGTCGCACCGCACCGCATCAACCACCGTGCGAACACCTGGGCCCTGCGGTCGCTCGGCGTCCGGGCGATCGTCTCGTCGAGCGCCGTCGGAGGCCTGCACCCGGACTACGCACCCGGCACCTTCGTCGTGACGGACCAGCTCATCGACCGCACCTGGGGCCGCTCCGACACCTTCTTCGAGGACGACGTGCAGCACCTCTCGTTCGCCGACCCCTTCGACCCGGTCCTCCGCGCCGCCGCCGTCGAGGCCGTCGCCGCACTCGGCGTGCCGCACCGGACGACCGGCACGTGCGTCGTGATCCAGGGCCCGCGGTTCTCGACCCGTGCCGAGTCGGTCTGGATGCGCGAGGCCGGCGGCCACACGATCAACATGACGATGACACCGGAGGTCCCCCTCGCGGCGGAGCTCGGCATCGGCACGGTGAACCTGTCGTTCGTGACCGACGCCGACGCGGGCCTCGAGCTCGCGGCGGGGCCGGACGACGAGCCGGTCACGCACGCAGCGGTGATGGAGCGGCTCAAGCGGGCGAACGAGGTCATCGTGCGGGCGATCGGGTCGATCGTCGCAGCGATCCCGGAGGACTTCACGCCGCGTGAGCTCGTGCCGACGACCGCGAGCGCGTCGGTCCTGGCACTGCCGGTGGACGGGCCGGGGGCGACCGCGTGACCCGGCTGCTCGTCACCGGGGGCGCGGGGTTCATCGGCTCCGCGATCGTCCGGCGGGCGCTGGCCGAGGGGTACGAGGTCCGGGTGCTCGACTCGCTGCGGGCCGACGTGCACGGCGACGGCGCGGCGTCCGGCTCGGGCGCGACGTCCGGCTCGGGCGCGGCGTCCGGCTCGGGCGCGGGCGCGGCGTCCGGTCCGGCCGCCTCCGGCCAGCCCGCGACCGTGCCCGAGGGCGTGGACTTCGTGCACGGGGACGTCCGTGACGATGCCGTGCTCGACGCCACCCTCGACGGGGTCGACGTCGTCTGCCACCAGGCCGCGAAGGTCGGACTCGGCGTCGACTTCCAGGACGCCCCCGACTACGTCTCCTCGAACGACACCGGGACGGCGCACGTCCTCGCCGCGATGGACCGGCACGGCATCGGCCGGCTCGTGGTCGCGAGCTCGATGGTCGTCTACGGCGAAGGGGCGTACGCGACCGCTGCCGGCGACCCGACTCGGCCGCCGGCGCGCCGCCGCGAGGAGCTCGACGCCGGACGCTTCGACCCGATCGGTGCCGACGGCGAGCCGCTCGTGCCGGGCCTCATCGACGAGGACGCCGCGCTCGACCCGCGCAACGTGTACGCGCAGACGAAGGTGGCGCAGGAGCACCTCGCGTCCTCGTGGGCACGGGCCACGGGCGGCCGGGCGATCGCGCTCCGGTACCACAACGTCTACGGGCCGGGCATGCCCGCGAACACGCCGTACGCCGGTGTCGCGTCCCTGTTCCGCTCGGCGCTCGCGCGGGGCGAGGCTCCCCGGGTGTTCGAGGACGGCCGGCAGCGGCGGGACTTCGTGCACGTGGACGACGTCGCGGGCGCGAACGCGGCGTCGATCGCGGCGACGGCTGACCTGCCGGACGACTCGTTCCGGGCGTACAACGTCGGTTCGGGCACCGTGCACACCATCGGCGAGATGGCCGCCGCGATCGCCGGGCCGGACGGGCCGCAGCCGATCGTCACCGGCGAGTACCGGCTCGGGGACGTCCGGCACGTGACCGCGTCGTCGGAGCGCATCGGGCGGGAGCTCGGGTGGCGCGCCGAGGTCGACTTCGAGCGGGGCATGCGCGAGTTCGCCACGGCGCCGCTGCGGGCCGCGGTGCGCTGAGGCGCTGCGTGGCTCGCGGCCGCGCGCCCCGAGTCTCGTGTGGAGCGCCCCGAGTCTCGCGCAGGCGGACACGTCTCGCGTTCCGGAGCGCGAGAAGTGTCCGGCAGCACGAGACTCGGCCACGACCCGGCCCCGCCCCGCCCCGACCGACCGCCGCCGCACCGGCTCCGCCACCCCACATCGGGGGACACCGTATCCGGACACCGGGGTACAGCCCGGCCCGGTTCCGGTCAGGCCGCCCGGGCACCGTGGGGACCATGTCGACGACGCCCGCGAGCTCCGCGAACCCCGATCCGCACGGTGACCCCCGTCGATCCGGCCGTCCGCACCGAACAGACGGCATGAACGTCGACGTGATCCTGCCGTGCCTCGACGAGGCCGACGCCCTCCCCCGTGTGATCGGGCGGCTGCCGGAGGGCTACCGGGCGATCGTCGTCGACAACGGTTCGACCGACGGCTCGGCAGACGTCGCCCGCGCGCACGGCGCCACGGTCGTCACCGAGCCCCGCCGCGGCTTCGGCTCCGCGTGCGCCGCGGGCGTCGCCGCCGCCACCGCCGACTTCGTCGCGTTCTGCGACGCGGACGCCTCGATGGACCCTGCCGAGCTGCGCGGCCTGCTCGACCGCGTCGCGTCGGGTCGCACTGACCTCGCACTCGGCCGCCGCGTCCCGACCTCGCGCGGCGCGTGGGCACCGCACGCACGCTTCGCGAACCGGGTGCTCGCCGTCCTCATGCGCCGCGCCACCGGCTACCGGCTGCGCGACCTCGGGCCGATGCGCGTGATGCGCCGCGAGCAGCTCGTCGCGCTCGACCTGCAGGACCGCCGCAGCGGCTACCCGCTCGAGATGGTCCTCGCGGCGCACGCCGCCGGCCTCCGCGTCGACGAGAGCGACATCGGCTACGCGCAACGCATCGGTGACAGCAAGGTGACCGGCACGCTCCGCGGCACGGTCAACGCGGTCCGCGACATGTCGCGCCTCCTCCGCGCCTACCGCTCCGGCGAGCGCCGCCCTCGCACGGTCACCGACGCCACCCCCGACGCGGCAGCCCCCACGACGACCGGCACGACTGGACTGGAGGCACGCCCCACCGCCGCCGACACCGCTCCCCTCGAGCGCGTGGCCGGTCCCGTCGAGGGGGCGCGCTCGTGACCGCCGTGACGGTCGCGGTGGTCGCCAAGGAGTGCCTGCCCGGTCGCGTGAAGACCCGCCTCATCCCGGCGCTCGGCCCCGAGGGCGCCGCCCGCGTCGCAGCCGCGAGCCTGTCCGACACCCTGGCGACGGTGCGCGCGCTGCCGGCCGCCCGTCGGATCCTGTTCTTCGACGGCGAGGTCGTCCCGGCTGCGGCCGAGGGCTTCCACGTCCTGCCCCAGCCGACCGGTGACCTCGACGAGCGCCTCGGCACCCTCTTCGACGCCGTCCAGGGGCCGCTGCTCCTGGTCGGCATGGACACGCCGCAGGTGCGCCCGGCGGACCTCGCCGCGGTGTTCGAGCAGCCGGAGCGCGACGCCTGGTTCGGACCGGCGGAGGACGGCGGGTTCTGGGCGCTGTACCTGCACGTGCCCGACGGTGCGCTCATCCGCGGCGTGCCGATGTCCAAGGACGACACGGGGGCGGTGCAGCGCGCCCGACTGGTGGACGCCGGACTCGACGTCGGTGACCTCGCACCCCTGCTCGACGTGGACGAGATCGCCGACGCCGACCGAGTGGTCGAACTCGCGCCCGACTCCGCGTTCGCCGCCGCCCTGGCATCCGAACGCACGACCTCCGGAGGTGCCCGATGACCATGCACGCCCCGATGACCTTCGGCGCAGGCGGCGGCGAGCCGTACGCTCGTGCTCTCCGCTCCGACGGACGCCTCCGACTGACCGACCCGAGCCGACCCGGCACGGTCACGACGATGGACGTCGGACGCTGGAGCGCCGCCGCCGACCGTGTCGACCGGTCGCTGCTCGACGACGCCGACGGTCCGGTCATCGACATCGGCTGCGGCCCGGGTCGGATGCTCGTCGCCGCACGGGCCGTGGGCCTGCCGTCGCTCGGCGTGGACGTCTCCGCCGAGGCCGTCGCGATCGCCCGCCGTTCCGGAGGTCGGGCGGTGCAGGGTTCGGTCTTCGACCCGGTGCCCGACGAGGGCCACTGGGACACCGCGCTCGTGATCGACGGGAACATCGGCATCGGCGGCGACCCGACGGCGCTCCTCGCCCGGTGTCGGGCGATCGTGCGTGTCGGCGGCCGCGTGGTCGTCGAGACGAACCCGGACCGTGACGCCGACCGGACGTACACCGCCCGGGTGGTCGACGCCGACGGCCACGAGAGCGCCGCGTTCCCGTGGGCCGAGACCGGGCTCGACGCCCTCCACGGCCACGCGGCCGACGCGGGGCTGCTCGCCCGGCAGAGCTGGACGGCCGAGGGCCGGACGTTCTGCGAGCTCATCGCCTGACCAGGCCCATCGCGCAACCGTTTGTTTTGCATGATGCAAGACACGGCGCTACCATCGTTCACATGCAGAACCGCGACTTCCCCTTCGGCGGCTCGTACGTGAGCGGCACCACGCGGCGCGACGAACTCGGCGCCTACACCGTGACCGCGGCACAGCGTCCGCTGGGCACCTACACGGGTGTCGCCGTCGCCCGACCGCTCGGACGCTTCGTCGACACGCAGTCCGGTCGCGGCACGGCCACCGGTCCGGTCCGGACGGCGACGGGTTCGTTCCGGACCGCGACCGGCTCGCTCCGCACGGCGACGGGCTCCTTCCGTACGGCCTGACCCCACCTCGGACAGCGCCACTCCACAGACCGCGAGCGGTCGCCCACCGGATCGTCCCCCTACCGATCCGGCTCGGGCGGCCGCTCGCTCCGTTCCGGCGGACGCCGCACGGTCCGTCGCGCGCGCCTGGGACGGACGACCAGCACGCGCACCACCACCGGGTGCCAGGATGGGCACATGAACGACCGCGCCGGAACCCCTGCGACCGCCGACGACCTCGTCGACCTCGACGCCCTGCTCGCCGCGTACCACGAGCGCGTCCCGGACGTCTCCGTCCCCGAGCAGAAGGTCGTGTTCGGTACCTCCGGGCACCGTGGTTCGTCCCTCGACACCGCGTTCAACGACACCCACATCGCCGCGATCACGCAGGCGATCGTCGAGTACCGGACCCAGCAGGGCACCGACGGCCCGCTCTTCATCGGTCGTGACACCCACGCGCTCTCGGCCCCGGCCGAGCGGACGGCGCTCGAGGTCCTCGCGGCGAACGGCGTCCGGGTGCTCGCCGACAGCGCCGACGGCTTCGTCCCGACCCCGGCCCTCAGCCACGCGATCATCGCCTACAACCGCGCCGGCAACCCGGACACGGCGGACGGCATCGTCATCACCCCGAGCCACAACCCGCCCCGCGACGGCGGCTTCAAGTACAACCCCCCGCACGGTGGCCCGGCCGACAGCGACGCCACCAGCTGGATCGCCGACCGCGCGAACGCCATCATCGCCGGGGGCAACGCCGAGGTGCGTCGCCAGGACGACACCGCGGCCGAGGGCTACGACTACCTCGGCTCCTACGTGGCCGACCTCGAGAACATCATCGACATCGACGCGATCAAGCGCGCCGGCGTCCGCATCGGTGCCGACCCCCTCGGCGGGGCGTCCCTGCCGTACTGGGAGCGCATCCGCGACCACTACGGCCTCGACCTCACCGTGGTGAACCCCGAGGTCGACCCGACCTGGGCGTTCATGACCCTCGACTGGGACGGCAAGATCCGCATGGACCCGTCGAGCGCGAGCGCAATGGCGTCGGTGGTCGCCCGCAAGGACGAGTTCGACGTGCTGACGGGCAACGACGCCGACTCCGACCGGCACGGCATCGTGACGCCGGACGGCGGCCTGATGAACCCGAACCACTACCTCGCCGTCGCGATCGAGTACCTGTACGCCCACCGGCCGGAGTGGCGCGACGACGCCGCGATCGGCAAGACCCTCGTCTCGTCGAGCATCATCGACCGGGTCGCGGAGTCCCTCGGACGCCGGCTGTGGGAGGTCCCGGTCGGGTTCAAGTGGTTCGTACCGGGCCTGATCGACGGCTCGGTGGCGTTCGGCGGTGAGGAGTCCGCCGGTGCGAGCTTCCTGCGCAAGGACGGCACCGCATGGACGACCGACAAGGACGGCATCATCCTGGCGCTCCTCGCGTCGGAGATCATCGCGGTGACCGGCAAGACCCCGTCGCAGCTCTACGCCGAGCTGACCGAGCGGTTCGGCGCGCCGGTCTACCAGCGGGTGGACGCCGCGGCGAGCAAGGAGCAGAAGGCCCGCCTGTCGAAGCTCGACGGCGACGCCATCGCCGCGGACACGCTCGCGGGCGACCCGATCACCGCCAAGCTCTCGAAGGCGCCGGGCAACGACGCGGCGGTCGGCGGCGTCAAGGTGGTCACGGACAAGGCGTGGTTCGCAGCTCGGCCGTCCGGCACCGAGGACGTCTACAAGATCTACGCCGAGAGCTTCGTCGGGCAGGAGCACCTCGAGCAGGTGCAGCGCGAGGCCAAGGAGATCGTCGACGCAGCCCTCGGCGCGTAGCGGGACGCAGGCGTACCCTCCGGCTGGTCGGCAGCAGCCGGAGGTCTGCCGATCCACTCAGGAACGGGCTCCGGGCGAACCTTCGCCTTGCGGAGGTTGTAACTTTGCACCCAGCGCAAAGTTTCGGGAGACCTGCTCATGACCCAGACCGCGACCGCACCCGCGGCTCCCACGACGTCCTCGAACGCCGTGATGAACCACCGGCAGATCCTGCTGGTGATCTACGGCCTGATGGCCGGCATGTTCCTCGGTGCCCTCGACCAGACGATCGTCGGCACCGCGATCCGCACCATCGGCGACGACCTCCACGGCCTCGACCAGCAGGCGTGGGTGACGACCGGCTACCTGATCGCGTCGACGATCACCACGCCGATCTACGGCAAGCTCTCCGACATCTTCGGTCGCCGCCCGCTGTTCCTCACCGCGATCGGCATCTTCATCGTGGGGTCGCTGCTGGCGTCGTTCTCGACCTCGATGCTCATGCTCGCCGGCTTCCGCGCCCTGCAGGGCCTCGGCGCCGGTGGCCTCATGTCCCTCCCGCTCGCGATCATGGGCGACATGCTCGCTCCGCGTGAGCGCGCCAAGTACCAGGGCTACTTCCTCGCCGTGTTCGGCATCTCGAGCGTCATCGGCCCGCTCGTCGGCGGCCTCTTCGCCGGCGCGAACGAGATCGTGTTCATCGCCGGCTGGCGCTGGGTGTTCCTCATCAACGTCCCGATCGGCATCATCGCGCTGATCATGGTGACGACGTTCCTGCACCTCCCGAAGTTCGGCGACCGCGGCAAGCCCCGCATCGACTGGTGGGGTGCGGCGCTCGTCATCGTCACCCTCGTCCCGCTGCTCCTCGTCGCCGAGCAGGGCCGCGACTGGGGCTGGTGGTCGGCCGGGTCGATCGCCTGCTACGCCATCGGCCTCCTGGGGCTCATCGCGTTCGTCATCGTCGAGCGGGCGATGGGCGACAACGCGATCCTGCCGCTGAAGCTCTTCAACTCGCACGTCTTCTCGATGGCCGCGGTCCTCAGCGTGCTCGTCGGGTTCGGCATGTTCGGCGCGATGCTCACCATCCCGCTGTACCTGCAGATCGTGAAGGGCGTCACGCCGACCGAGTCCGGCTTCGCGATGCTGCCGATGGTCCTCGGCCTGATGATCGCGTCGATCGCCTCGGGTCAGATCATCTCGCGCACGGGCAAGTACCAGGTCTTCCCGGTCACGGGCACGGCGTTCACCGCGATCGGCTTCACGGTGCTGACGTTCCTCACGGCGGACAGCCCGCTGTGGTTCCTCATGCTCGGCATGTTCGGCATCGGCCTGGGGCTCGGCCAGCTCATGCAGACCCTGACCCTCGCGGCGCAGAACTCGGTGTCCCCGCGCGACATCGGTGTCGCCACGAGCGCCGCGACGTTCTTCCGCCAGATCGGCGGCACCATGGGCACGGCCGTCCTGCTCTCCGTCCTGTTCTCGCTCATGCCGACGAACATCACGACGGCGCTGCAGAACGAGTCCACGCTCAAGAGCAGCCTCAATGCCGCGCTGACCCCGTCCGTCGCGAACGCCGCGGACAACAAGGCGGTCATGGACCAGATCTGGAACAAGATCGTCGACCCGATCCAGTCGAACGTGCAGGACCAGCTCAACGCGGGCGCCGCGAAGGCCAAGGCCGCCGCGGACGAGGCCGTCACGAAGCAGGTCACCGCGAAGGTCCAGCAGGCCGTCGCCGCCGGACAGGTCCCGGCAGCCTCCGCCGACTCCGTCATCGCCGAGCAGGTCGCGGCAGCCAAGCCCGACGCCGAGCAGCAGGCGCTCGAGCAGGTCGCGTCCCAGGCGAAGGCCGAGGTCGTCGACGGGACTGTCCAGGTCGACTACTCGAACGCGACGCAGCGCAGGAACGTCGTCGACGAGGTCGCTCCGACGATCAAGAAGCAGCTCGAGAAGGGCACGACGAGCTCGTCGAGTTCCTCGACGACGAGCGACACGTCGTTCCTCAACGGCGCGGACCCGCGGCTCACCCGGTCGTTCCTCGTCGGCTTCAGCAGCTCCGCGGTCACCGTCTACTACGTCGGCCTCGGCGTGATCCTGCTCGCGTTCGTGCTCACCTGGTTCTTCCGGGTCCCGCCGCTCCGGAAGGTGTCGGCACTGCAGGAGCAGGCGAACGCCGCGAAGGGCGGGCAGGACCGCCTCACCGCCGACGCGCAGGAGGCCGCCGCGAACACGGGTTCGCTCGTCACGCCCCACACCGGGTCGACGGACGTGGTCCCGACCTCGCCGGACGTGACGGTCCCCCGTCAGGACCGGCCGGGAGGCACGGCCTCCCCCGCCACGCCGGTCGCGTCCGACGGACGTTCGGCTCCCGCCTCCGCGGACACCCGTGCCCCGCTGCCCGACGCCACGACCCACGGCGCGCACTCGGCTGCCGCGCCGGTGGACGAGCCGCCGACGACGACGGGCACCATCCGGACCCGTCCGGCGCACGCCGCACCGGCCGACGGATCGGCCGCGTCCGCCCCGGACGCGACCACGCCGGCGCCGCAGGCCGACCCGGCGGAGGCGAGCCGTGCCTCCCGGCCGGACCAGGGCGATCACCCGCACGGCCGCCACTCGGCCGAGTAGTCGACCGACCGACCAGCCGCCCGTCCTCCGTCGTCAGCCGACGGCGGAGAACGTCGCGCCGGGCAGGCGCCGACGCATGACGTCGATCGCCGCTGCGTTGTCGTCGACGAGCACGAACCGGCGGCCGAGGGCAGTCGCGACGGCCCCGGTGGTGCCGCTGCCGGCGAAGAAGTCGAGCACCCAGTCGCCCTCGCGCGAAGAGGCCTGGACGATGCGGCGGAGCACGCCCTCGGGCTTCTGCGTCGGGTAACCGGTCTTCTCACGGCCGGTCGGCGACACGATCGTGTGCCACCAGACGTCCGTCGGCAGCTTGCCGCGCTCCCGCTGCTCGGGCGTCACGAGCCCCGGCGCCATGTACGGCTCGCGGTCCACCGCCGCCGAGTCGAAGTAGTACCGGGCGGGGTCCTTCACGTAGACGAGGATCGTGTCGTGCTTCGTCGGCCACCGGGTCTTCGACTTCGCCCCGAAGTCGTAGGCCCAGACGATCTCGTTGAGGAACGACCCACGGCCGAAGAGCGCGTCGAGCAGCACCTTCGCGTAGTGCGACTCCCGGTAGTCGAGGTGCAGGTAGAGCGTCCCGTCGTCGGCGAGCACCCGCCACGCCTCGAGCAGCCGCGGCTCGAGGAACGACCAGTAGTCGTCGAACCGGTCGTCGAAGCGGAGCAGGTCGCCACGGACCCGCTCGTACGTGCCGCCGCGGAAGCCCGTGACGGTCTCGCGTCGCCCGGGGGCGCCCGGCGCCGTGTCACCCGTGCTCCTGACCGCGGTGCTCGCGTGTCGCCGTTGCTTCCGGCCGGTGTTGAACGGCGGGTCGAGGTAGACGAGCGTGAAGGAGCCGTCGTCGAGGGTCGGCAGGACGTCGAGGGCGTCCCCGTGGACCACCCGGTCCGGTCCGCGGTCGTCGTGCACGGGTCCATCCTCGCGTACGGAGCGCGGTTCACAGTGCGCTCACCGGCCGCCCGGGCGTAGCGTCGCGGACATGGCGACACCCGAGGTCCGGAACGACACCGAGCAGCAGCAGTACTCCCTCGTCGAGGACGGGGAGGTGATCGGACTCGCGGCGTACGAGATCGAGGGCGACGAGATCCGCTTCGTGCACACCGAGGTGGACCCCGAGCACCGCGGCGGCGGCCACGCATCCATGCTCGTGCAGGCGGCGCTCGACGACGTGCGCGCGAACTCGTCCCGCACCGTCGTGCCGCAGTGCAGCTACGTCAAGGCCTGGATCGAGCGGCACCCGGACTACCAGGAGCTCACCGCGCGCTGAGCGGCGTCGGCGCGTCGTGGCGCCGGGGCGGCACCGACCGGTCAGTAGGTGCGGTCGTGCGTCCCGACGCGGACCTCGTGCCGACCGCCCGCCCGGACCCCCGGCACCTTGATGAGCACGTGCCCGCTGAGCAGGTCGTGGTCGTCGTCGGCGGGCGTCGGGGCCTCTCGCGGCAGACGCGACTGCCGTTCGTACTCTGCCTGGGCCTCGTGCCGTGTCGGCGCGAAGACCTCGTCCAACATCGACACGACGCCGCCGGAGCCGCCCGAGCGCGTGGCCTTGTTCGACAGGTCGATCCACCCCACGCGATCGGCGACCCACATCGCGACGACCGCTGCGGCCACCGCCCCCAGGAGGATCAACCAGTTCACGTGCACGACGCTACGTGGGGCTTCGGGTGCCGACATCAGCCGCGCGGGGGATTCTCCTGATCCACACACGTCGTTCTTGGGGAGGACACCGAGACTGGTGGGGCGGCGGCCCGGTTCCCCCCTCCCGGGCCGCCGACCCCGTTCTGGCGCTGGGACCGCATCGCCCGTCGTGCAGACTGGAGCGATGCGTCGTCTCCGAGCAACCCTCGTCGTCGTGCTCTGCGCGGCCGTCCTGACCGGCTGCTCGACGGCGGAGGGGATCGCACGCCAGGCGTTCCACGGCAGCGGCAGCGGCGGCGGCTCGGCTCCCTGTCCCGCGGTCGGCGACTCCCCCGAGCGCTCCGGACCGACGGACCCGTCGACGGCGACCCCCACCCCCGGGGCGACGCTCGACCCGACCGTCGCGCGCGAGGTCGCGTCCGCCCTCCGAGCCGTCCGGGCGCTGCCGGGCGTGGACCGCGCAGTCGAGACGACCACGAACGCACCGAGCACCGCTCCCGATCCCTCCTGCCCGACCCGCGAGGTGACGACGAACCACTTCTCGTCGCGCTTCGTGGTCGTCACCGATGCGTCGGCCTCCCCCGCCGAGGTCGGCGCGGTCCCGAGCACGATGGCCGAGGAACTCGCCTGGACGGGCGTGGGCCTCACGCTCACCGTGCCGGCCGGTACCGGGCACATCGCGAGCACCACGCACTACGAGGGCACGTTCGACCAGGTGATCCCCCGCAGCACGTCGACGGCGGTCGCGCAGGGGCTCGCCACGCTCGCCGCGACCCCGCACGTGGCGGGTCTGGACGCGACGATCCCGTCCACGATGCGGGTCGACTACGGCTCGCTCACCATCGGCGTGGACTCGGTCGACCAGGCGGTGCTCGACGAGGTGCACTCGGTCATCGAGCGGACGGCGTTCGAGCACACCACGTTGCACGGCTCGTACGGCAACGGCGCGAAGCCCTAGGCCGGCCGCGGCCCGACGGTCTGGTCCACCGCGGGCCGCCACATCGACACGGGTGCCGCGGACGTGAACCCGGTGAGCGGTGCCCCGTCGGCGAACCCGTGCCGCCGGTAGAGCCGTCGGTTGTGCGGGGTCGACGACTCCAGGTACGCGCCCTGCCGTCGCCGGTCCACCCGGTCGAGTGCGTGCTCGAGCAGCAGCCCGCCGACGCCCTGCCCACGCACGGCCTCCGACACGCCGATCTCGGCGAGGTACCAGTGCGGCGCGGCCGGGCGGGCACGCTCCATCCGGCGCAGGTGGGCGAGCGCCCGGAGTCCGCCCGCGATCCCGAGCACCCGCACGAGTTCCGGCACCTGCCGCACGAACGCCCGGAGCCCGCCTCGGTGCGGGAGCGGCGCCTGCCAGAACGCAGCGCCGACGACCCGGTCACGCGCGATCGCGACGTCGACGGCGCTCGACCGTTCCGGCACCGCTCGGATCAAGGCGGCGAACAGCCGCCCGAGCACGGCCACCCGGTGCTCGCCGGAACGCGGAGGCCGGATCTCGGCGAGCACCGGGTCCTCGGCGAAGGCCTCTGCCAGGACGGTGGCGGCGGCGTGCAGCTCGTGCTCCGCAGCCGCTCGGACGATGATCTCCATGGGGGCTCCTCCCTGATTCGGCCAAGCGGCCAGATTCATCGTCCAGCACGACCCTGCGCACGCGCCGTACGCTTCCTGTGATGACGGAGGACGAGGGGACGCGCGGGTACCGCAGTCGTGCCGACCGGCGTGAGGAGCTGCTCGACGCCGCGGCCCTCGTCGTCCGCGACGAGGGGCTCGGTGGACTGACGACCCGTGCCGTGGCTGCCCGCGCCGGGGTCGCACACGGGGTGGTCCACTACGTGTTCGGCGCCCGGAGGCACCTCGTCGTCGCCCTGCTCGAGCGCCAGGCCCGCGCGTCGCTGCCTCGTGTGCTCGGTGCGGCCGACGCCCACGACGACCTCACGGCAGCACTCGACGCCGCCGTGGCCGCGTGGATCGAGCTGGTCCGCACCGAACCCGAACGCTTCCGCCTGCTCGAGGCCGTGAGTGCCAGCGGGCCGGGTGCCGCTGGGGACGGTCCGCTGCTCGAGACGGAGCGCCGACTCTGGCGTGACGCGGTCGACGCAGCGCTGCGGCACTGGTCCACGATGCACGACGTCGTCCTCGCGGTGCCCACGCCGGTCGCGGCCGACGCCGTCATCGCCGTGGTCGACGGCCTGACGCGGTCGTCCGCGAGCGACCCGGACGGCGCCGCGACGGACCGATCGCGTGCGCTCCTGGTGCGGGGCCTCGCCCACGCGCTCAGCACGGCACCCTGAGCAGCGCTCCGCGGCGGCACCGCGCCACAGCGCCCCGCGGCGGCGCCGTCGACTCACGGCACGCGCTCGAGCCACTCCTTCGTCGCGAACTTCGTGTCGATGAGCTCCTGCGCCCGCTGCCGCTCGGCCTCGGTGACGTGCCCCTCGTGCGCGCCGTAGAGCTTCGTGAACGTGCCGATCAGCCGCTCGATCACCTCCGCGCGGGGCAGGCCGGTCTGGGAGCGCAGCGGGTCGACGCGCTTCGCTGCCGAGGTCGTGCCCTTGTCGCTCATCTTCTCGCGGCCGATCCGGAGCACCTCGACCATCTTCTGGCCGTCCATGTCGTAGCTCATCGTGGCGTGGTGGAGCACGGCTCCGGTGCCGAGGCGCTTCTGCGCGGCGCCGCCGATCTTCCCCTTCGCCGAGGTGATGTCGTTGAGCGGCTGGTAGTACGCGTCGACCCCGAGCGACTTCAGCGCCTCGATCACCCACTCGTCGAGGTAGGCGTACGAGTCGGCGAAGGTCATGCCCTGCACGAGGTCGGCCGGCACGTAGAGCGAGTAGGAGATGATCGCGCCCGCCTCCATGAACATCGCGCCGCCACCGGAGATGCGCCGCACGACCTGCACGCCGTACTTCGCGGCCCCCTCGGGGTCGACCTCGTTCTTGAGGGACTGGAACGAGCCGATCACGACCGCGGATTCGTCCCACTCCCAGATGCGGAGCGTCGGGCCACGACGGCCCGCCCCGACCTCCTCGGTGAGCACCTGGTCGAGCGCGAGGTGCTCGTTCGGGGAGATCGGCCCCTCGTGGATGACCTCCCAGTCGTAGTCCTGCCACGAGGACGCCCGCGAGAGCCCCCGGCGGACCGCGACCCCGACCGACTCCGGCGTGAAGCCGAGCAGCTGCGCCCCCTCCGGCAGCGCGCCGCGGACGGCGGCGGCGATCCCGGCGGCGTCCGTCGTCGACGACAGGCCGTTCACGGCGGCGTCGATCAGCGGCAGCGCGTCGTCCGGTTCGAGGAAGAAGTCACCGGCGAGCCGGAACTCCTGGATCGATCCGTCGACGACCTCGAGGTCGACGACGACGAGCTTCCCGCCTGGGACCTTGTACTCACCGTGCACACGACGACCCTACGCCCGCGGGCCTCGGCCGGGCGGTCGTCAGTCCCCGCGACGGAGGTCCTTGGCGAGGTACACGGAGGCCTCGTGCGCGGTGACCCGCCGACCGTCGTCGTCCACGAAGGTGTAGTCGTACTCCTCGACTTCGTCGGTCACGACGTACCCGGCCCGCTCGTACAGGCGGCGGGCGTCCGGGTTGTCCTGCGTGACGCCGATGCGGAGCGCACCGGACGGCTCCGCGAGACGTTCGGCCGCGGCGATGAGGGCCGATCCGATGCCTCGCCCGCGCTGGTCCGGCTCGACCCGGAGGTTCCGCAGCTCCGGCCGGTCGCCCACTGTCACCTCGCCGGATCCGACCGGCTCCGTGCCGATCCAGGCGACGAGGACGGTCAGCTCGCCGCGGGCCTGGGCGTCGCCGCCCACTGGGCGTAGCGCCGACCGGGCGGCTCCCGCCGGTCGAGCGCCACCGTCGCCGCCTCGTCGAGGCGCGTCACCAGCACCTCGGTGTCGCGTGCGGTCATCGTCGTCCCCGTCTCTCGGCCTGGAGGCCCGTGGCGGGCCCGCCCCGTGCCTCCAGTCCGTCCTGTGGTCGCGCCCGTCACGGACGCCCGCACTCAGCGCGCGACCGTGCGCTCCAGCCACGCGACGAGGTCGCCCACGACCTCGTCGCGGTTGGTCTCGTTGTAGACCTCGTGCCGCGCCCCCTCGTACACCCGCACCTCGACGTCCGACAGCTTCCCGCGCGTCCGGTACGCCCGCGCCAGGCGCTCGACGGACCGCGGCCCGCCGAGGGTGTCGTCGGAGCCGACCTGCAGGAGCATCGGGAGGTCGTGCGGGATGCCCCGACGCGGGACCCCGAGCAGCCGGAGGGTGTCCGGGAGGCCGAAGAGCCGGATGACATCGGCCTCGACCGCGAGTGGATCCAGGCCGATCGCGTCGATCACCGCGCGGTCGCGACTGATCCACTCGTACTTCGTCGGTCCGGCCCCGGCGAACCGGGCGTTGAGGTCCCCGCTGTTCATCCACCCGGGCAGCCGGTACGCGGTCGCGGAGAGCACGACGCCGTCGTAGAGCGCACTCGACGTGTTGACGATCCGCTGCGCCATGAGCGAGCCCCACGAGTGCCCGAGCAGGACGAGCGGGACGCCGGGGGTGTCCTCGCGGGCGAGGGCGCTGAGCTGCTCGACCGCCGCGATCGCGGCACGCAAGCCCCCGGGGCCGAGCCGGCCGAGCTTCGCGTGGTCGCCGTCCCACTGCGCGAGCCCGGTGCGCCCGTGCCCGCGGTGGTCGTTGGCGTGCACGGTCCAGCCGGCGCGCACGAGGTCCTGTGCGAGTGGCTCGTAGCGCAGCGAGTGCTCGCCGACACCGTGGGCGATCTGCACGATGCCCTTCGGCTTGCCGGCTCGCCAGGTGGAGTAGACGATCTCGACGCCGTGCGCGTCGGTGAACGAGGAGTCCCCTCGGGCTGCGGAGAAGGTCGGCACCTCTGCATCCTCGCAGACGCGCCGGTGCCGCACGGGTTCCGTGGCGTGTTCACCCGGCGTTCACGCAGCAGGCTCCGAGCGGGCCTACCGTTCCGCGCATGGACGTCCTCGTCACCGTCGTGCTGGTGATCGTGGTGGCCCTCGTGTTCGACTTCACGAACGGCTTCCACGACACCGCGAACGCCATGGCCACCTCGGTCGCCACGGGTGCCCTGAAGCCCCGGACCGCCGTGCTCATCTCCGCCGTCCTCAACGTGGTCGGCGCGTTCCTCTCCACCGAGGTCGCCAAGACCGTCTCGCAGGGCATCATCCGCGAGGGCCAGGACGGCATCCACATCTCCCCCGTGATGATCTTCGCCGGACTCGTCGGCGCCGTGCTGTGGAACCTCGCCACGTGGTACTTCGGCCTGCCGTCGTCGTCCACGCACGCGCTGTTCGGCGGCCTCATCGGCGCGTCCATCATCGGCGCCGGACTGAACTCGGTCGACTGGGCCACGGTCGTGTCGAAGGTCGTGCTCCCGGCGCTGCTCTCCCCGGTCATCGCGGGTGTGATCGCCCTCGTCGCGACGTACCTCGCCTACTCGTTGACGAAGAACGCCACGACGCACGGCGCCGCGACCGGGTTCCGGCACGGGCAGACGATCTCCGCGTCGCTCGTCTCGCTGGCGCACGGCACGAACGACGCGCAGAAGACCATGGGCGTCATCACGCTGACCCTCATCGCCGCGAACTACCAGCCGTCGGGCAGCGGACCGGCGCTCTGGGTGATCCTGGCGTGCGGGCTCGCGATCGGCCTCGGCACCTACATGGGCGGGTGGCGGATCATGCGCACGGTCGGCAAGCGCATCTCGGACGTGCAGTCGCCGCAGGGCTTCGCGGCGGAGGCCAGCTCGGCCGCCACGATCCTCGTGTCGTCGCACCTCGGGTTCGCCCTGTCGACCACCCACGTCACGAGCGGCTCGGTGATCGGGTCGGGCCTCGGCAAGAAGCTCGCGGACGTGCACTGGTCCGTCGTCGGGCGGATCGTCGTCGCCTGGGTGATCACGCTGCCGGCCGCCGCGGTCGTCGGTGCCCTCGCGACGGCGGTGGCAGCGACCTCGACGGTCGGGCTCGTCCTCGTCGCGGTCCTCGCCCTGGCGGCGGGCCTCGGCTTCTTCTTCCTCGCGCGCCGCAAGCCGGTGACGCAGGACAACGTCAACGAAGAGCAGCCGGCGCAGCAGCCGGTCGCGGCCTGAGTGGAGGACGAGATGGACATCGACTTCGGTGCGATCGGGACGGTCGCGTGGGTGGGCTTCGTCGCGGCGGTGGGCGTGGTGCTGCTCTACACGCTGGGCCTGCGGCTGCTCGGGACCGGACAGCCGGTCGACGCGGGGGGCGAGCGGACGCAGTACACCGAGGAGACGCCGCGGTCCGGCCACACGCCCCCGCTCGCCCTGGCGGGTGCCGGGCTGTGCTTCGCGGTGTGCATCGCCGCCGTGCTCTTCAGCATCTGGATGACGATCCCGCAGTTCCACTGAGACGGACGGGAGGCCCGGATGACGTGACCGGAGTCGGTCAGGTGATCCGGGCCTCCCGTCCGCGTGCCCACGTCAGTGGGCGCTGTAGCCGCCGTCCACCAGGTGGTAGCTGCCGCTGATGAACGACGCCTTGTCGCTCAGGAGGAACAGCACGAGCGCGGCGACCTCGGCGTCGGTGCCGAGCCGACCGGCGGCGTGCTCCTGCTCGAGGGCCGAGAGCGCCTCGGCGGAGAGCGACGAGCGCACGAGCGGGGTGTCGATGAAGCCGGGGCCGACCGCGTTCGTGCGGACACCCTGCGCCGTGTACTCGAGCGCGGCGACCTTGGTCAGCCCGACGAGTGCGTGCTTCGAGGCGACGTACGCGGCGTTCTGGGCGATGCCGACCGAGCCGAGCACCGACGACATGTTCACGATCGCGCCACCGCCGACGGCGAGCATCGCGGGGATCTCGTAGCGGAGTCCGTAGAAGACACCGTCGAGGTCGACCGCACGCACGCGGTCCCACGCGTCGACGTCGTACTCGCCGATGGGCTGCGGGGCGGCACCGATGCCGGCGTTGTTCACGGCGAGGTGCAGCGCTCCGTACGTGTCGACCGCGAATCGCACCATGCGCTCGTTGTCGGCGGCCAGCGCGGAGTTCGCCTCGAACGCGCTCGCGGTCCCGCCCGCGGCCTCGATCTCCGACACGACGCGCTGTGCGGCGTCCTCCTTGATGTCGGTGACGACGACCTTCGCGCCCGCCGCAGCGAGCTCCTTCGCGATCGCTTCGCCGATGCCGCTGCCGCCACCGGTGACGACGGCGACCTTGCCCTCGAACTCGGACATGTGCTCCTTCTTCCGTTGAATTGAGCAACACCTGTTGCCCACAGTCCGAACGGTACACCTGCGGTGGCCGTTCCAGGTCCGCTCTGCGCACAACCGGTTCGTTCACTGAACTAATTTGGTAGGCTAACGATCATGTCCCCCACCGCCACCCGTGCGTCGCTCGCGACCGATCTCCGCATCGCGGTGAACCGGCTCTCGCGGACCCTGCGCAACCAGAAGGCCGACCAGACGGTCACGGACGCGCAGTTCTCCGCCCTCGCCCGACTGCACCGCGACGGAGCGATGACCCTCGCCGACCTCAGCCGGCAGGACGGCGTGACCCCGCCGTCGATGACGAAGACCGTCGCGGTCCTGACCGAGCGCGGACTCGTGTCGAAGCGCCTGCACGGCGACGACCGCCGCAAGGTGCTCATCGGCACCACCGACGCCGGCGCGGCCTTCGTCGAGGAGACCCGACGACGCCGCGACGGCTGGCTGAGCCCGCGGCTCACCGCCCTCACGCCGGCCGAGCGCCAGACGCTCGCCGACGCCACCGAGATCATGAGGAGGCTCGCGCAGCAGTGACGGCCATGTTCCGGTCCCTCTCGGGACACAACTACCGCATCTGGTTCGCCGGTGCCCTGGTGTCCAACGTCGGCACCTGGATGCAACGAACCGCGCAGGACTGGATCGTCCTCACGCAGCTCTCCGACAACGACGCGGTCGCCGTCGGTGTCACGATGGCGCTCCAGTTCGGGCCGCAGCTGCTCCTCCTGCCCGTCACCGGGCTCGTCGCCGACCGGTTCGACCGCCGGAAGATGCTCATGCTCACGCAGGGGCTGATGGGTGCGCTCGGCCTCGGGCTCGGCGTGATGGTGCTCACCCACACCGCGACGCTGCTGTCGCTGTACGGCTTCGCGCTCGCGCTCGGCATCGTCGCCGCGTTCGACACCCCGATCCGGCAGACCTTCGTCTCCGACGTCGTGCAGGGCGAGCACGTGTCGAACGCCGTGGCGCTCAACTCCGCGTCGTTCAACGCCGCACGGCTCATCGGACCCGCCGTCGCCGGTGTGCTCATCGCGGCGATCGGCTCCGGCTGGGTCTTCGTCATCAACGCGGCGTCGTTCCTGGCCGTGCTCCTCGCGCTGCGGTTCGTCGACCCGGCACAGCTCGCCGACCGCCCGCGTGCGAAGCGCGGCAAGGGCCAGATCGTCGCGGGCTTCCGGTACGTGCGGACACGGCCGGACATCATCGTCGTGCTGTGCATGATCTTCGTCGTGGGGACGTTCGGCGTGAACTTCCCGATCTTCACCTCGACGATGGCCCGCATCGAGTTCCACCGCGGCGCGGGCGAGTTCGGCCTGCTCAACTCGGTCATGGCGATCGGTTCGGTCCTCGGCGCCCTGCTGTCGGCACGACGGGACCGCCCCCGGATGCGCACGCTCGTGATCGCGTCGGCCGGCTTCGGCATCGCCTGCACGGCCGCTGCGTTCGCCCCGACGTACTGGAGCTTCGCGGTCGTCCTCATGTTCGTCGGGCTCGCCTCGCTGACCTTCATGACGACCGCGAACGCCCTCGTGCAGACCACCACGGCGCCCGCGATGCGCGGTCGGGTCATGGCGCTCTACATGGCGATCTTCGCGGGCGGCACCCCGATCGGCGCCCCCATCGTCGGCGCGATCGCCGACGCCGCGGGGCCGCGGTGGGCCATCGGGGTCGGGGCGGCCTCCGGCTTCGTCGCCCTCGCGATCGCCGTGGTCTGGCTCGTCCGCTTCGAGCGCCTCCGACTCCGGTACGACGCCGACTCCCGCCTGCACCTCGCGGTGACCCACGCGGTGCCGACCGTGAGCCCGCGGGCGGCGCGGGCGGCGCTCCGACAGGACCTCTCGCGTGACGAGGCGGTCGCCAACCGGTCGAGCGGCGTCTGACACCCGCCACGTCACCGACGCGGTCACCTGTCGGCTTGGAGGCGCGGTGCGGCGCCGCCACACGCCTCCCGTCCGTCCCGTGGTGCGCCTGAGGACACGGGTCAGGTGACGGGGGTGGCCACCTGGAACACGCGCTCCTCGAGCGCCCTGTCGGCCGCCGCAGCGGCTGCCGCGAGGTGCGTCGTCACACCGGGCAGTGCGGTCAGCGCGTCCTCGGGCGCGACCGCGTCGAGCGCCGCGACCGCGCGCCGGAACCCCGCGACCTGCTCGGCCACGCACGCCGGAGCCACGCCCGCGAGCCCGTCGGCCGCTCGGTGGGCGAGGAAGCCGAGCGCACGCGGGCTGTTCGTGTCGAGGAGCAGGAACGCTGCAGCCTCGGCGGGTTCGACGTCGTGGTGGGCTCCGCGGTGGAACGCCTCGCGGGCACCGCAGCCGCGCAGCGCGTCCGACCACGACTCGGCGGATCCGGGGGCGAGCAGTTCGGAACCGAGCAGTGCCGCGGTCGTGCGGCACCGGGTGAGCGACCGGCCGAGGGTGAAGAACGCCCACACCTCGTCACGGCTGGCGTCACCGTCGACGACCCCGACGGCGAGCGCGCTGCGCTCCTTCGCCCAGGTGAGGAAGTCGTGCGCTCGGTCCCCGCCGACCTTGCGGGGCATCCGGGACCGGGTCACGTCCAGGCAGTCCCACAGCTCGGTGGACACGACCTCGCGAGCCCGGCGCGCGCTGTCCCGGGCGACCGCGATCGCACTCGCGATGGATGCCGGCTCGTGACGGTCGAGCGCCAGGGCGTCGAGGGTGACGGCGAGGTCCGCGTCGCGCTGGACCACTGCACCCACGACGGTCCGGAGCGCCACGGAGGCCGTCTGCACCGGCGGCGCGGTCGACGGGTGCCGTCGGGCGACGTAGACGTCCAGGAGTCGGGCGACGGCGTCGGTGTGCTCGACGGCGGCACCGAGGCGGAAGACGCTCCCGGCGAGATGGCTCAGCACGTCCGCACCCGCATGCCGCGAACCTACTGAGCGGTCGTTGCCGGGGTGTTTCCGGCACGGGTCACCGGTGTTGCGTGGCCGATCGACGCGAACTCGCTAGACAATCTAACTAGAGCGTCTAGCATCGTGGTATGTCCACCGAGGAAGTCACCCACTCGGCGGGGTACTGGTACGACGATCGCTCGAGGGTCGACGCGGTCGACGTGCTGAACGCCCTCCGCCGCTACCGCACAGCCGAGAACGCCGCACAGCGTCGGGCCCGCGAAGCCCTGGGCGTCGGGGAGAACGCGCTCCTCGCACTCCGGGTGCTGCTCGACGCCGACCAGACCGGGCGGCGTGTCAACTCCAAGCAGCTCGCCGAGGAGCTCGGCATCACCGCCGCGTCGACCTCCGCGCTCGTGGACCGACTCGTGCGCAGCGGCCACGTCGAGCGGCACCCCGACCCGCACGACCGCCGCGGGGTGTTCCTGACCGCCTCCGGCGAGTCGATGCGCCAGGCGTTCCGGGTCCTCGACCAGCTCGACGAGAGCGGTGCGGAGGTCGCGTCCTCGCTGAACGCGGCGGAGCTCCGGGTCATCGTGTCCTTCCTCGAGGACATGACCCGGGTCGTCGACCACATCGCTCCGGAGGACGCGCAGTCGGACGACGTCGCCGTCGCGTAGCCTCGCGGCATGACGCGCGCGGACCCCGGCACCGAGGGGCACGACCCCGAGGACGACATGCCGCTCGCCGAGCTCGACGCCCGGGCTCGTGCGGACGCCGCGCTCCGACGGATCCGCGCCGGGTCCGACCCCGCGCGCGAAGCGTTCGACCTCGCGAACACCATGAACGACGAGGCCGTCGGACGACTCACGGGCGCGGTGCGGCGGTGGCTCCGCCGGCACTGACCTGCTGCCGTGCGGCGCGGATCGTGGCGCGGACCGGGACGCGGACCGCTGCGTGGTGGCGCACCTCGGTCAGAACGCCGTACCGACCGCCGCGATGTCGTCGGCGCCATGCCCGGCCGCGCTCGCGTCGGCGTACACCCGACCCAGGGCGTCGAGCAGCACCGTCGAGACCCCGGCGTCGCGAGCGGCCTCGGCGATGAGACCGATGTCCTTCCGCAACCCGTCGAGCGCGAACTGCGCCGGGAACTCGCCCCGGATCATCGACTCGCCCTTCGTGTGCGCGTACGGCGAATCGCTGGCGCTCCCGTCGATCGCCTCGAGGAACAGCGCCGGGTCGAGACCGAGGGACCGCGCGATCGCGAGGGACTGCCCGGTCGCCGCGGTGACGGACGCGATCCAGGCGTTCGCGGCGAGCTTGAGCGCCGTGCCCTGACCGACCTGGTCGCCGGCGCGGACGGTCTTCACCGCGATCGCGTCGAACACCGGGCCGAGTCCGTCGAGCACGTCCGAGGGCCCCGCGGCGAGGAGCGTGAGCTTCCCCTGCTCCGCCGGAGCCTTCGTGCCGAGCATCATCGCCTCGACGAGCGTGACACCGTACTTCGCCGCGAGCTGGACGACCGTGTCGGTCCCGTCCGTGCCGATCGTCGAGGCCTGGACCCACACGGCGCCCTCCGGAGCCTCCCCCGCGGCCTGCTCGAGCACGTCCACCACGGCATCGGTGTCGAAGAGCGTCAGGAGGACGACCTCGGCGTGCTCGACGGCCTCTGCCGGCTCGCTCGCGACCGTCGCACCCTGCGACGCGAGGGGTTCGGCGCGCTCCCGCGTCCGGTTCCAGACCGTGACCTCGTGGCCGGCACGCACGAGGGACCCCGCGACACCGGCACCCATCGCACCCGTTCCCAACACCGACACGCGCACGAGCGACTCCGTCCTGCGCGGCACCCTGCCGCGACCGGCCCGACGCTACGCCGCCCGGTTCAGAGCACCCCGCGGGCGGAGAGCCACGGTGCGGGATCGGTCGCGACACCGCCCACGATGACCTCGAAGTGGAGGTGCGCACCGGTCGACACACCCGTGCTGCCCACCGCGCCGATCCGCTGACCGACGCCGACCGTCTGCCCCACGACGACGTCGATCCGGGAGAGGTGACCGTACCGCGTCTGCGTGCCGTCGCCGTGCTGGACGAGGACCTGGTTGCCGTACCCGCCGAAGACACCGGCGGAGACGACCCGCCCCGCCAGGACCGAAACGACCGGAGCCCCGTGCGGGGCCGCGAAGTCGAGCCCCTGGTGGTTCGTCGAGCAGGCACCGCAGCCGGCGACCTGCCGACCCCCGAAGCCACCGGCGAGCGGGATCGTCCCCGCAACCGGTCGGACGACGTCGGGACCGGACGCGCGAGCAGGCGACCGGTCGGAACGGCCGGCCGGAGCCCGTCGTGCACCGACGTCGAAGGCGTCCCGCTCGACCGCCGCCGCGACGGCTCCGGACGCGACGTACTGCTGCCCGGCGGCGCCGACGGACGCGGTGGTGACCTGCGGTGTCGACGCCACGGCGGCCTGCGGCGTGGCGACGGACACGACCAGACAGGCTGCGACCGCGGTCGCGGTGACGGGGATCGCCCGGGTGGCCGAGACGGCGTCGCCGATCGCGCGGAACGGGACGGCGACCGCGCCGGTGACGGCCTCGGTGAAGCTGCGGGCGGGGCCTGCCCCGCGGGAGGCCTGCTCCGCGGCACGGAGGCTGCGGCGGCTCGGGAGGTCGGGTGTCGGCACCGGGGCGGCAGGAGGGGACACCGCCGCCCCGGTGGTCTGGGAGCTGGTCTGGGAGTCCCGCTCGCGTTCGACCGCGCGGAGCTGACGCCGAGTGGGGAGCGGGTGCCGCTCGGTCGTGGTGGTCACGACCGGCCTCAGGCGCAGACGACGCCGTCGCGGGCGATGCGGTCAACCTCGGCCACGACGGCGTCGACGACCGCGCGGGTGATCGCGTCGGCGACGGCCTCGACGAGCACGAGCTGCTCGGGCGTCACACGGTGCTCGTCCCGGATGCTCGCCGCCACGCGCTGCGGGATGTCGTCGATCGCAGCGACGAGTGCCGAGGGGACGGCGGACGAGGAGCCGGCACCGAGCGGCGCGGACATCGGCGAGGTCGGGACGGGCGTCGCGGCGATCTCGGGCACGGGCACAGCGGCCCGCTCGCGCGAGCGGGCGACGGAGTCGAAGAGGGGCGTGGAGGACATGCTGCCTGCCTTCCGGTCGGTGTGTGACGAGCGGTTCGGTCCGCTCGCTGTGCCGACGGCACGCCTCCATTGAAGCATCAGTATTTCAGATGCGCAATACTCACTCGGGTTCGACGGCTGCGGTCGGGTCGTCGCGTCGGAGTGCTTGCTTGACCCGTTCGACGATGGTGGCGGGCGGGTTGTTGTACGCGTTCGCCGGCTGCTGCCCGCTGAGCTCCTGGATCGCGGCCATCACCGCGTCCGTCGCGTGGCGCCGGGCACGTCCGGACGACGCCTCACCGAAGGACGACAGGTCGAGGGGCTTCCCGAACTCGATCGTCACCTTCGCGAGCCTGGGGATCCTCGACCCCACCGGCTGGACGTCCTCGGTGCCGGTCAGTGCCACCGGGACCACGGGCGCACCGCTCGTCAGGGCCAGCCAGGCGACACCCGTCCGGCCCTTGTACAGGCGGCCGTCGAGCGAGCGCGTGCCCTCGGGGTAGATCGCGAAGGCCTCCCCCGCCTCGAGCCGCTCGAGTCCGAGGTCGAGGGCGTGCTGCGCCGCCGACCCCGCCCCGCGCTCGACGCCGATCGCACCGATGCCGCCGAAGAACGCCCGCGAGACCGCGCCCTTCACGCCGGACCCCGTGAAGTACTCCTGCTTCGCGAGGAACGACACCTTCCGCGGCGCCATGAGCGTGATCGCCGGGGAGTCGATGAAGGACCGGTGGTTGCTCGCCAGGATCACGGCGCCGTGCCGGGGCACGTTGCGCCGTCCGACGATCCGCGGACGCCACAGCAGCCGGGCGAGCGGCGTGACCACCGCACGGCTGAGAGCGGTGGCGAACTTCGTCGAACCGGACACCCGGGCCTCCTCGTGACGGGAGGTTCCGAGTGTAGTGAGCGCGTCCGGGGACACATGCCCGACACGGCATGCGGCCCGCCGAGTGCGGAGATCGGTCAGTCGACCGCGGTGGCGACGACGTCGAGCACGGCCCGGCCGTACCGCTCGAGCTTCGCCGATCCGACCCCCGAGATCTCACCGAGCGCGTCGACGTCGGCGGGCTTCACGGCGGCGATCCCGCGGAGCGTCGCGTCGTTGAACACAACGTAGGCCGGGACGCCCTGCTCCCGCGCCTGCTCGGCTCGCCAGGCGCGCAGGGACTCGAACAGCCCGAGGGCCTCCTGCGGCATGTCGGTCACGACTGTGCGCCGCGACCGGCTCGCCCGCGGTGCCTTCACCGGATCGCGGCGCATGCGGACCACGACCCGTCCGGCGAGGACGTCCGCGCTCGTGGGACTCAGCACGATCGTGCCGTAGCCGTCACCGGAGACGGCCATGAACCCCTGTGCGAGCAGCTGCCGGGCGACGGCGCGCCACTCCCCCTCGGAGAGGTCGTTGCCGATGCCGAACGTCGCAAGGGAGTCGTGCCGGAGCTCTTGCACCCGCGGGGACTGCTTGCCGACGAGGATGTCCACGAGGTGTGCGACGCCGTACCGCTGGCCGCGCTCGCGCTCGAGTCGGACCACGGTCGACAGGAGCTTCTGCGCCGGGACCGTGCCGTCCCACGACTCCGGGGGCGCGATGCACGTGTCGCAGTTGCCGCACGCCGTGCTCTCCTGCCCGAAGTAGGCGAGCAGCCGGACCCGTCGGCACTCGATCGTCTCGCACAGGGCGAGCATGGCGTCGAGGTGCGCGCTCAGCTGGCGGCGGTGCGCGGCATCGCCCTCGGACTGGTCGATCATCCGGCGCTGCTGCACGACGTCGTTGAGGCCGTACGCGAGCCACGCGGTGGACGGCAGGCCGTCACGGCCCGCACGCCCGGTCTCCTGGTAGTAGCCCTCGACCGACTTCGGGAGGTCGAGGTGGGCGACGAACCGGACGTCGGGCTTGTCGATGCCCATGCCGAAGGCGATCGTCGCCACCATGACGACGCCGTCCTCGCGCAGGAACGTCGACTGGTTGCGTTCCCGCACCCGGGCGTCGAGTCCCGCGTGGTACGGCAGCGCCGGGATGCCCTGTTCGGCGAGCGCGGCCGCGGTGCGCTCGACGGAGTTGCGGGACAGGCAGTAGACGATGCCGGCGTCGCCGCTGTGCTCGGTCCGGATGAAGGTCAGGAGCTGCTGCAGCGCGCCGGTCTTCGGCTCGATGCGGTACTGGATGTTCGGCCGGTCGAAGTCGGCGACGAAGTGCGCGGCGTCGTCGAGGCCGAGCCGTGCCGAGATCTCGCGGTGGGTCTGCGGCGTCGCCGTGGCGGTCAGCGCGATCCGGGGCACGGCGGGCCACCGCTCGTGCAGCACGCTCAGCTCGAGGTAGTCCGGCCGGAAGTCGTGGCCCCACTGGGCGACGCAGTGCGCCTCGTCGATGGCGAAGAGCGCGATGCGGGCGCGGTCGAGCAGGGCCCGCGTGCTCTCGAGCCGGAGCCGCTCGGGCGCGAGGTAGAGCATGTCCACCTCGCCCGACACGACCGCCCGCTCGACCCGGGCGCGCTCGTCCGGGCCCTGCGTCGAGTTGAGGAACGCCGCGCGCACGCCGTTCGCGGCGAGGGCGTCGACCTGGTCCTGCATGAGGGCGATGAGCGGCGACACCACGACCCCGACGCCGTCGCGCACGAGGGCCGGCACCTGGTAGCAGAGCGACTTGCCGCCACCGGTCGGCATGAGCACGAGGGCGTCACCGCCGGAGACGACCTGGTCGATGATCGCGGCCTGCTGCCCGCGGAAGTCGTCGTAACCCCACACCCGGTGCAGGACGTCGAGCGCCGCGGACCGCGACGGGGAGGTCGTGGCCGTCGTGCTCATGCCCCCAGCCTACGAGCGGCCGGCGACACCCGCGGTCGTGTCCACAGCGCCGACGCCGTCCACAGGACCTGCGCCGTCCGCGCGACCGGCGTCGTCCGCCGGACCCGAACCGGCCGTCCCCGCCGCGTGGGCCGGCGTGCCGTCCCAACCCGCGCCTCCCGGCTGGGTCCACCGTGGGCCGCCCGCCCAGGCGGGGACCGGACCGCGGAAGCGGGGCGCCTGGTGACCTGCGAAGCGTCGGTCGAGGCCACGCCACTTCGCGAGCAGCTCGACCATGCCCCAGTACGCCAAGGACGTGCCGAGGCTGACCAACCAGCCGCCCGGAGTCCCGTTCGCGTCCTGCGACTGCAGGTCGATCCGCGACCACCCCGGCGCCTGCAGCACGAAGATCATGATGTTGTTGAACGCGTGCTGGAGGACCGTGGCCTCGAGGCCGCCGGTCCGGAGCACGATGATCGCCGCGATGAGACCGAACGAGCCGACGTCGAGGATGCCCCAGACGTTGTAGCCGTTCGGGATGTGCAGCAGGGCGAAGACCACGGTGGAGACGGCGACCGCGGTGATCGTCCCGGCGCGACGCGGGATCCACGAGGCGACGGTCTGCATGAGGAAGCCGCGGAAGACGAACTCCTCCGCCGCGCCCTGGAACGGCACGAGCACGACGACGAGGGCGACCGTGAGCACGAGGGTCGACAGCGTGACGGTGGACTGGCCGATGGCGGCGTGGTTCCAGCCGTCGCCCGTGATCATGCCGTCGCCGAGCGGGTAGAGCGCCTGCATGAAGAACATGATCGCGGCGATGACGAGGGTCGGGACGAGGCACCAGGCCGTCCACCCCCAGCGGACCCGGAAGCGCACGGACGACAGGACACCACGCCCGAGGCCCGCGACCCGCACGGCGAGGACGATCCCGGGGAGGAGCACCACGAGGGACACGAGCGACACCGACAGCGTCAGCGGATCGGTCGGGTCGAGTGCGCCGCTGGACAGCTTCTGCTCGAAGTCGATCAGCCCCTCGGCGCCGCTCGTCGCACCCACCGGGATCGTGTACGCGATGACGATGAGCACCTGCGACACGAGGTACCACCCCGCGAGGAACGCCAGCGCCACGAGCGGACGCCACCACCGCCACCGGGCATCGATGCGGGTCAGGCGCTGGTAGGGAACACTCACGCGGTGCAGGGTACAAGGACGGGCAGGATGGGAGCCGTGCTCACCGTCGTCCTCGGCCTGTCCGGCGCGCTCGTCTACGGGTTCGCCGACTTCCTCGGCGGGCTGGCCTCGCGTCGGGCCCGGCCCGTCGTCGTCACCGCCGTCGCCGCGCTGGTGGGGATCGCGCCGTTGCTCGTCGGGCTGGCGGTCGTGCCGTCGGCGTTCTCGGGCCGGGCGGTGCTCTGGGGTGCGGTCGCCGGGCTCGCCGGCGGGGTCGCGGTCCTGCTGCTCTACACGGCGCTCGCGATCGGCCCGATGAGCGTGCTCTCGCCGCTCACCGCGGTCTTCGCGGCCTGCGTGCCCGTGCTCGTCGCGGTGTCCAGGGGGACGACGTTGTCCCCGCTCGCCGGCGTCATGCTCGTGGTGGCGGTGGTCGCCGTCGTGCTCGTCGCGTCGGTCCGGGACGGCTCGGGCGCGCGGGTCACCGTCCGCGGGGTGGTCGCGGCCGCGGTCGCGGGGTGCGGGTTCGGCGGGATCGTGCTGGCGTACGACATGACCCCGGCCGACTCCGGGGTCGCCCCGCTGCTGGTGGCGCGGGTGCTGCAGGTGGTGGTGCTGGGAGTGGCTGCGACGGTCGTCCTGCGGCGTGCCCGCCGCGGTCGGGCGGTGCGGCCTGGAGGCGCGGATCGCGTCACTCCGTCGGCTCCGGCCGCGGGGTCTGCCGCGGTCGCGGGGTCCGCTGCGGTCGCCGCGGGGTCTGCCGCGGTCGTTCCGGGGCGGACGCGGTGGTCCGGTCGGTTCGTCGGGACCGTCGTAGCGTGCGGTGTGCTGGACGCCCTGGCGAACGTGTTCATCCAGGCCGGACTGCACGCGAGCGCCGACCCGCTGACCCTGCCGGTGATGAGCGTGCTCAACGCGCTCTACCCGATCGGCACGGTGGTGCTCGCCGGGGTCCTGCTCCGTGAACGGCTGACGGTGCTGCAGTCGGTCGGCATCGTGCTCGCGTTCGCGGCGTCGGTGGGGCTCGCGCTGGTGTGAGGTCCGGGGCCAGGTCTGGCGCGCCCCAGTCTCGGACCCGCGGACACTTTCGCGGCGGATCGGCGCGCAAGGTGTCCGCAGACCCGGGTCTCGGCCGTCGCCAGCCGGGGCCGAGGGGGCGTCAGACGTCGGGGATGAGCCGCTTGCCGAGCGACACCGTGTGGTCGGGCTCGTACCCGAGCGACTCGTAGAAGCCGAGCACCTGCTCGTTGCCGGCGCGCACCTGGAGGTTGAGCTTCGGGCAGCCGATCGCGGCCAACCGCTGCTCGAACTCCCGCATGAACGTCCGACCGAGCCCGGAGCCCTGCAGGTCGGGCCGCACCGCGAGGTAGTTCACCCATCCCCGGTGCCCGTCGAACCCGGCCATGCCGGCACCGACCACCGCATCGTCCGCGTCGACAGCCACGAGGAACAGCTCGGGCTGCACCGTGAGCTTGCGCTCGATGTCGCGCCGCGGGTCGTTCCAGGGTCGGACGAGCCGGCACGCCTCCCAGAGCGCCACGACCGCGTCGGTGTCGGTGCGGGCGAAGGTGCGGATCGCGTACTGCATCTCCACACGGTAACGGTCCTGTGGAGAACGGCGTCACCCGGACGTCGGCATGGGATGGTACAACTGTCCGACCACCCCAGGATCAGGAGCACCGTGACCGCGCACGACACCCTCCCGTCGCGATCCGGCGACGACACGGGCGGCGACGACCGTCAGGCACCGCGACGTCGGGCGCCTCGTCGTCGTCAGAGCGTCGGCGGCGCGATCGTCTCGCTCATCGCCGAGCTGCTCATCATCGCGGGCGCCGGGACGGGGCTCTACGTCGTGTGGACGGCCTGGTGGACGGACGTCGTCGCGGTCCAGGGCCAGACGAAGCTCATCGACGGGCTCGGTCAGACCGACCCGACGACCGGCACGGGGACCGAGCACCGCGGACCGGCTCCGGTCCTCTCCGAGCCGAAGGACGTCGAGGACGTGTTCGGCACGATGCAGATCCCCCGGTTCGGCGCCGACTACGACCGTCCGATCGGCGAGGGCACCGACCGTGAGAAGGTGCTCAACACCATCGGGCTCGGGCACTACCAGGACACCGCGATGCCGGGCGCCGAGGGCAACTTCGCCGTCGCCGGGCACCGCGTGACGTACGGCAAGCCGCTCAACCAGATCGCCGAGCTCAAGGACGGCGACGCGGTGGTCGTCCGGGTGACGGACAAGGCGACGAAGTTCGACGTCTGGTACGTCTACAAGGTCACCGACTCCCAGATCGTCACGCCGGACAAGGTCGAGACGATCGCGCCCGTCCCGAACAAGCCCGGCGTCGAGCCGACGGCGGACGACCGTTGGCTGACCCTCACCGCCTGCCACCCGATGTGGTCCGCGGCGGAGCGCTACATCGTGCACGCCAAGCTCGACTACTGGATGCCCGTGTCCGAAGGCACCCCGAAGGAGCTCGCCAAGTGATCTTCCCGCTCGTCTGGCGGCTCCTGCCCGGACCGACCGCACTCAAGGTGATCGAGCTGGTCGTGCTGCTCGCAGCGATCGTGTACGTGCTGTTCACGTGGGTCTTCCCGTGGGTCGCGGCGGACATCCTGCCGCCGCCCGACGGCACGATCGACTCGACCCCGTCGCCGTAGCGGTCACCGCCGCTGTCACCGGAGAAGTCACCGGAGATGCGCGTGACGTCAGACCGTCGTCGTCACGCGCGACCCGCCGTCCGGCGTCCGGCGCACCGCGATGCGCTCGGGGATCCGCTGCTTGAGCTCCTCGACGTGGCTGACGATCCCCACCTGACGACCGCCGGCGGTCAGCCGTGACAGCTGCACGAGCACGCCGTCGAGCGCCTCCGGGTCGAGCGTGCCGAAGCCCTCGTCCACGAACAGCGTGCCGAGCGACACCCCACCCGCCTCGGCCTGCACGACGTCGGCGAGCCCGAGCGCGAGGCACAGCGACACCGTGAAGGTCTCACCGCCGGACAGGCTGCGCGGATCACGGACGGTGTCGGTCGTGTGGTCGTGCACCGCGAGCGCCAAGCCGGTCCGACGGGCCCGCGACCCGGACTCGCGCTCGTCGGAGGTCTCGAGGGTGAACCGTCCGGCGAGCATGCCGCGGAGTCGGTCGTTCGCCGCCGCGACGACGTCCTCGAAGCGGCGCATCAGCACGTAGGTCCCGAGGGTGATGCCGGACGGGTTGGCGGCCGTCGCACCGTTCGCGACGTCGGCCAGCCGGACCACCGCTCGGCTGCGAGCACTGGTGTCGTCACGCGCCCGCACCGCCCCGGCCAGCTCGGCGGCGCAGCGCTGCACGGCGGTCGACCGATCGGTGGCGGTGACCGCGGCCCGGGTCGCCTCGTCGAGCAGATCGGTGGCCCGCTCCCGTTCCGCTGCGGCGCCCACGACGTCGAACTCGGCGTCGGCATCGGCTGCGGCTGCCTGCACCGCGGGGTCGGCGAGGCCCGCGTCGACGGCGCCCCGGGCGGCGATCGCGTCGTCGACCATCTGCCGCAGCTGGCTTCCTGCGGCGTCGTCCAGCAACGCCGCACGTGCGTCGGAGACCTCGTCGAAGCCGTGCTCCTCGAGGGCGGCGTCGACCTCGACGGTGCGGTCGGCCACGACCCGGTCGTCCTGGTCCACCGCGGCGTCGGCCCGGACCACGGCGCCGAGCACCGCGACGTGCGCCTCGATCGCACGGACCACCGGAGCGAGCGCCGAGCCGCCCTCGACACCCGGGACGGGCACGACGGTCAGCCGAGCGACCGCGCCGCTGATCGCCTCGGTGTCCTCACGCAGCCGCTCGGCGTCGGCCTCGACGGCGGTGGCCAGCACGGCACGGCGGGTCTCTGCGTCGTTGCGGGCGCGTTCGCTCGCGCGCGTGGCCTCGTCGAAGGTGGTCAGTTCGCGGTCAAGGGCGACGGCCGTCCGGGAGGCGTCCTGCGCGGCCGACACCGCGGCGGTGGCGCGGTCGAACGCCGCGGCGAGGTCGGCGTCGTCCAGGCCACCCACCGCGTCGGCGAGCCGTCGGTGCTCGGCCTCCGCGACGCGGAGGTCGGCAGCGGCGTCGCCGAGGGCTGCCTCCGCCGCACGAGCGCGGTCGGCCGCCTGGTCGACGGCGTCGGTGGTGGGGTGGTCGTCCTTCGGGGCAGCCGGGACAGGGTGCTCGACGGCACCGCAGACCGGGCACGGGGAACCGTCTTCGAGGGCGGCTCCGAGTTCCCCGGCGAGCCCCGCGATGCGGCGGTCCCGCAGGTCACGCTCGGTCGCCAGGGCGGACTCGGCGGCGGTCCGGGCGGCGGCCACAGCCTGTTCCGCTCCGGACCGGCGTCGGGCGGCCTCCGCGAGGGCCGCTCGCTCGCGGCGGGCGACCACGAGCCGTTCGACCTCGTGTTCGGCAGCCGTGCAGCCGGCAGCCGTCTCCGCCGCCGCGGCTGCCCGGGCGACGAGCTCGGCGCGACGCGCGGGTCGTCCCTGCAGCTCACGGTCGCGTTCGGCCACGTGGTCCCCGAGTGCCGCGAGGTCGCGGCGGGCGGCGTCGAGCGCGGTCGTCCGGGCATCGATCCGGGCGGCGAGGTCGACGAGGTGGCGCTCGGCCTCGACCGAGGCGCGGAGTCGTTCTGCGAACGCTCCGACGTCGGCCCCGTGCTCGAGTCCGTGCCGTTCGCGGAGCGTGGCCGCGTCGGCCCGCGCTGCGGCGGCTCGGTCGCGCGCGGCGTCGAGGCTGTCCGCGAAGGACACCACCCGGGCTGCCCGGGTCGACCGCTCGAGCTGCTGCCGGGCGGCCTCGACCTCGCCGGAGCCCGCGTCGAGGGCGGCCAGTCGCGCGAGGAGGTCGCGACGGCGCACCACCGCGGTCGCGCGCGCCCGGAGCAGCGCCTCGTGTTCGGCGGCGGCCCGGGCAGCGGCGGCGGCATCGGCCCGCACACCCTCGGCACGCTGTGCTGCGTCCCGGAGCGCGTCGACCGTGCCGGGGACGTCGGACTCGGTCGCGGTGTCGACGTCCGCCGCCTGGGCGAACCGGGCGAGCGCGTCGCGGACCCGGGCGTCCGCACCCTCGACCTCGGCCAGGACGGCCCGACGGCGTGCGGCGAGCTCCTCGGCGGTGCGGTCGTAGACCTGCGTGCCGAAGAGCGACTGCAGGAGCTTCCGACGGTCCTCACCCGGTGAGCGGAGGAACCGGGCGAACTCCCCCTGCGGCAGCACGACCGTCTGGAGGAACTGCGCACGGTCGAGCCCGACGATGCGGGCGATCTCGGCTCCGACCTCCGGGATGCGGGCCGACAGGGGTTCGCCCGCGGGGTCGGACGGCCCGGCGAGCCGGAGGAGCTGTGCCGATGCCTGCTGCTTGACCGTGCCGGTCCCGCGCTGCTTCGGGCGGTCGTACTGCGGGGTCCGCCGGACGCGGAACACCCCGGCGCCGGTCTCGAAGACGAGCTCGACGTACGGTTCGACCGACGGGTCGGCGTGCTGGCTGTGCAGTCGGTCGTTGCTCGCGTCCGCACCGGCGAGCCCGCCGTACAGGGCGAACACGACGGCGTCGATGATGGTCGACTTGCCCGAACCCGTCGGGCCCTCGAGCAGGAACACCCCGGACGCGGCGAGCGCGGCGAAGTCGATCGTCACCGTGTCCGGGTACGGCCCGATCGCGCGGAGTTCGAGGCGGTGCAGGTACATCAGCGGTCCCCCTCGGTCTGCAGTGCCCGCGCGGCGGACTCGTACGCCTCGGTCAGGACGGCGCGGTCGTCATCGTCGGGCGCGGCTCCGGTCGCGAAGGTGACGAAGTCGGCTGCGACCTCGACCGGGTCGGACGTCGCCGTGACCGCACGCGCTGCCGGACGTGCGGCGGCGGCGGCCGGCTCGTGCGTGATGGCGAGGGCGTGCGGCAGGTGGTCCTTGACGCGCTGGTACATCCGTTCGGGGTGGACGGTGTCGGTGACCGCGACGCGGACCCAGGCGTCCGCGTGGTCCGCGAACGCTCCGGACTCGATGTCGGCGATGGGCGCCCGGACGTCGACGAGCCGCCGTGGCACGGGCGTGGGCAGCAGCTCGACCGCGACGCTGCCGTCCGCCGCGAGGTCCACCAGGGTGACGGACTTCGCCTGGTGCCGCTCCCCGAAGGAGAAGGCGAGGGGTGAGCCGGCGTACCGGACCCGGTCGCCGTCACCGACGCGCTGCGGGCCGTGCAGGTGCCCGAGGGCGACGTAGTCGAACCCGTCGAAGGTCGACCGCGCGACCATGTCGACACCGCCGACGCGGATGTCCTGCTCGCTGTCGCTCGGTTCGGCGCCGCCCACGAAGGCGTGTGCGACGACGACGCTCCGCGTGCCGGGCCGCGTGGCGAGGTCGGCGCGGATGCGACCGGTGGCCGCACCGACGACTGCCTGGTGGGACCGGGCGAGGGGCTCGTCCGGGACCGCGGCGAGCGCCCACCGGGTGAGGTCGGGGTGGAGGTACGGGATGCCGTACACGGCGAGGGCACCCGACGGGTCGTCCACGAGCACGGGCGTCGCGATGCCGGCGGGTTCGGCGAGGATGCGGACGCGGGAGGCCATGACCCCTGCCCCGAACCCGAGCCGGGCCGCGGAGTCGTGGTTGCCGGGGGTGATCACGACGGTCGCGTGCTCGGCGAGGCGTTCGAGCGCACCGGAGAGCATGCGGACTGCTTCGACCGGCGGGATCGCGCGGTCGTAGACGTCACCGGCGACGACGACGAGGTCGACCGACCGCGCGCGGACGACGTCGACGAGGTGGTCGAGGAAGGCGGCCTGGTGGTCGAGCAGGTCTGCGCCCAGGAGGGTCCGACCGAGGTGCCAGTCGCCGGTGTGCAGGATCCGCATGCCGTCACGGTAGCGCCGTCCACGGACATCCACGGGCGCCCCGCGCGACCTGTGGACGACGGTCCGGTCAGGCGCAGGTGGCGGACGTGATCCCGAGGAGCGATGCCACCTTCACGCGGACCGTCGGCGTGCTCACGGTGGTCCACGATCCGCCGAGGTTCGTGCGGAGGGTCAGTGTGTAGGTGGTCCCGAGGTCGAGCAGCCCACTCCCCTGGTAGGAGAGTGACCTGGCGTCGCCGGACGCGGTCGCGACCTGGGTGTTCCCGACCAGGAGGTCGAACGAGTTCGGCGTCCCGATGCCTGTCGGGTACGTCCACGCGATCGTGACCGTGTTCGACGTGGCCTGGGTGCAGGTCAGCGTCAGCACACTCGCCGCGGTCGCCGCCCCGTAGGTCGACGCCGCGCTCGTCGTCCGTGAGAACGGCGCCGCCACGGCCGGCGGCGACAGCAGTGTGCCGAGCCCGACGGTCAGCACGACCACGGCGGCCCCGCCGCCGAGGCGGCGCACCCGCCGGACCCTCCGGTCACGTCGACGGAGCGAGCGCCGGGTGACGGTCGTGCCACCGCCGGACGGGAGGGACGGTGCGGGCCCGCCCCGTGCCTCCAGGCCGTCACCCGGTCGCGCCGGACCGTCAGCGCTGTCCGTGGGCTCGCCACCCGCGTCGCCGCCGTCCGCGTCGTCTCCGTCGGCGTCGTCGCCGGCCGCGAAGCGACGGAGCGACCCGTCCACGGCGCACAGCGCGAGGACGGCCGCGAACCCGAGGCCGAGCAGCGCGAGCCGGACCCACTCGCCCTCGCGGAGCCAGGTGATCGGCGCCGCGACGAACGGGATCCGCAGGAACGCCACCCCGTGCACGGCCTCGGGCTCGAGCGGCGTGGAGTCGGCCTGCGGGTTGGCGTCGCCCTTCGTGACGAGTGTGCCGCGGGGGCCCTCCTCGACGTAGCGGTGCATCCGCAGGTGCCCCGGCTGGTCGGGGTCGTCGGCGAGCAGGATCCTGCCCGGTCGGACCTCGGCGGGCGGCACCGGGCGCGAGACCACGACGTCGCCCGGGACGAGCCGTGGCTCCATCGACCCGGTCATCACCGTGGTCGGCTGCCACCCGATGAGTGCAGGGGCGGCGGCCCAGAGCGCGAGACCGAGCACGGTGGCGACCACGCCGCGGGCGAGCGTCCCGACGACGACGCGCCCCCAGTCGACGGCGTCGTGGAACGCACTGCGCGGTGTGCTGCCACCGGGCACGGCGATGCTGACCACGAGGACCTCCGACGGGGAGCGCGACGACGGGAGCGGGACGGCTCAGCTGTTCTGGGCCTCCCAGGTGAAGCCGAGGGCCGCGGTGCCGCCCTGGATCGAGTTCGGCGCGGACGTCGGCACCGTGTACGAGAAGCGGTAGACACGGGTCTCGGAGGCCGTGCCGGTCGGGGCCCAGGTGCCGACGCCGGTGGCGAAGTTCGTCGAGGCCGACCCGAAGCCGGCGACGGTGCCGGAGTAGAGCGTGCCGCTCGTGGTCGCCGGGGTGAAGCCTGTGCAGGAGCCGAAACCGCCGCCGGTGCCCTGCTCGACGGTGAGGTTGATGTTCGTCGCGAGGGCGTTGGTCGTGGCGGCGTTCGTGCCGTAGAGCTTGACGGTCGAGGGCAGCGAGCCGGTGGAGGTCACGGCGATGCAGTTCGTGCCGGTCGACCCCGGCTTGAGGCCGGTCGCGGTGAAGAGTGCGGTGTTGTTGTCGTCGTCGGTGAGTGCGACGGTGCCGGCGGTCCAGTTGCTCGTCGGGTTGACGGTGGTGGCCGAGAAGGCCGAGTACGAGGCGGTCGAGACGACGACACCCGACGCGACGAGTGCGGCGGGGACGGCGATCCAGGCGGCGAGACGGGCGGCGCGAGGGGTGACACGGGACATGTGTGTGCTCCAGCGGAGAAGAGATCTGATCGGTGGTCGGCCCGGACCCGCGGTGGTTGGTCGCGCTGCGTGCCGTGGTGATGATCGAGGTGAGCGACCATCGCGTTGTTACGATCATCAAGATACTTGCTCGTCGTGCGTCTCACAAGACGAGGAACACCCCCTGTTCCGGGGGTGGTTCAATCATTGAGATACCTGGAAGATGAGCACCACGTCGTGCACGCCGCACCGACGCCCCCACCCGAGAGAACCGTGATGACGGACCCTGCCCCAGTGCTCCCCGCCCGCCGGGCCGACGTGCTGCCCCCCGCGCCCGTCTCCCCCGACGTCGTCGCCCCCGCGCCCGATGCAGACCTCACGCGACTCCTCACCGCGTTCCGCCTGTTCCAGGCACAGCACGCGCGGGCCCTCGACCACGAGAGCGTCGCCAACGGCCTCGGCCCGACCGACGCCCGCTTCCTCTTCCACCTCGCAGCGGCCGACGGCGAGGGCATCACCCCGAAGCAGGCCGGTGCGCACCTCGAGCTGTCGACGGGCGCGATGACGTCGCTCATCGACCGGCTCGAGCGCCGCGGACACCTGGAACGACGTCCGAACCCGACCGATCGGCGGAGCATCCTCCTGCACCTCACCCCGTCCGGGGTGGCGGTCGCCGAGACGATCGGTGCACGCTGGGTCGACGCGTTCCGGCAGGTCGTGCCGCCGGGTGAGCGCGCCGCCCTCGCCGCGGTCCTCGACGAGGTGGGCTCCGCCCTCGCGCGACGCGCGTAGCGTCGCGGGCATGACCCCCTCCGAACTCCTCACCGAAGCGTTCTCCCGTGTGCCGGAGACGATCGGCCGTGCCCTCGACGGACTCTCCGAGGACCAGCTCGCCGCACGTCCGGCCGCCGGCGCGAACACCCTCGCGTGGCTCGCCTGGCACGCCGCACGCGGCCAGGACACCCAGGTCGCCGACCTCGCCGGGTCCGAGCAGGTCTGGACCGCGGACGGCTGGGCCGACTGGTTCGGCCTGCCCTTCCCGACCGAGGCGCTCGGCTACGGCATGTCCCGCGACGACGTCGGCCGGGTGCGGGCGTCGGCGGAGCTGTTGACCGGCTACCTCGACGCGGTGACGGCCAGGACCGTCGAGTACCTCGCCACGCTCGCACCGGAGGACCTCGACACCGTGGTCGACGACGCGTGGGACCCGCCGGTGACGGCGGGCGTCCGGCTCGTCAGCATCCTCGACGACTGCGTCCAGCACGCCGGCCAGGCCGGTTACGTGCGCGGTCTGCTCTTCTTCAACCGCTGACGCGGCAGCAAGACGGACGGGAGGCACGGTGCCAGCTGGCACCGTGCCTCCCGTCCGTCGTTCCGCGCGTCAGCGCGCCGCGAGCTCCGCGACCAGGCGGTCGCCCGGGGCGGCCTCGACGAGGTCGGCCTCGATCTCGGCGTTGTCGAGGATGCCCTCGATCTTGCGGCGGCGGTTCCGGGTGACGATCGTCACGACCGTGCCCTCGGCGCCGGCGCGACCGGTCCGGCCGGAGCGGTGCATGTACGCCTTGTAGTCGTCCGGGGCGTCCGCCTGCACGACGAGCGACACGTCGTCGACGTGGATGCCGCGGGCGGCGACGTCGGTCGCGACGAGCACGTTCACCCGGCCGCTCGACAGGAGCCCGAGGTTCCGGGTCCGCCGCGACTGGTTGAGGTCGCCGTGGAGCGAGGTGGCGCGGATGCCGGCGTCCTCGAACTGGTCGGCGAGGCGCTCGGCGTAGGCACGGGTGCGCGCGAACACGATCGTCTTGCCCTCACCGGCGACGAGCTCCTCGAGCAGCTGGTCCTTCTGGCGCTGCTCGACCACGAGCACGCGGTGGTCGATGGTCGAGGATGCCTGGTCCTCCCCTGCCACCTCGTGGACGCTCGGCTCGTGCAGGAACTCCGACACGAGCGAGGCGACCTGTGCGTCGAGGGTGGCGCTGAACAGGAGCTTCTGCGCGCGGTTGCCCTGCGGCGTGACCTGGGCGGTCGCGGACAGGATCTCGCGCACCGGCTCGAGGAACCCGAGGTCGCACATGTGGTCGGCCTCGTCGAGCACGGAGATGATGACCTCGCTGAGGTCGAGCTTCCCCTTGTTCATGAGGTCCTGGACGCGACCGGGCGTGCCGACGATGATGTCGACGCCGCGCTCGAGGGCACCCTCCTGGCGCCCGTACGGGACGCCGCCGTAGATCTGCGTCGTGAAGAGCCCGACGGAGCGGGCGATCGGCTGCACGGTGCGGTCGATCTGCAGCGCGAGCTCACGCGTCGGCGCGAGGATGAGCGCACGCGGGGCGCGGCCCATCTTCCGCTTCGTGCCGCCGCCGTGCTCCATGAGCTTCTCGACGAGGGGCGCACCGAACGCGATGGTCTTGCCGGAGCCGGTGCGGCCTCGGCCGAGCACGTCCTTGCCGGCGATGACGTCGGGGATCGTCGCAGCCTGGATCGGGAACGGCGTCGCCGCACCGAGCTCGGCGAGGGCACGGGAGATGTTGCCGCCGATGCCGAGGTCGCCGAAGGTCACGCCCTCGACGTCGGCCGCGACGGTGGCCTCGGCCTGGAGCTTCTCGAGCTTGACGTCGTCGGCCGGCACGTACGGGGTGCGGGTCTCGTCGCGGTCCGAGCGGTCACGGCGCGGACGGTCCTCGTCGAACGAGCGACGCGGGCGGTCGTCGAAGCGACGGGGCGCACGGTCACGGTCGTCACGGTCGAAGCGCTCGCGGCGCGGACGGTCCTCGTCGAACGAGCGGCGGGGGCCGCGGTCGCGGTCGTCACGGTCGAACCGGCGCGGGGCGCGGTCGTCACGGTCACGACGCGGCGCACGGTCACGGTCGTCACGGTCGAACCGGCGCGGGGCGCGGTCGTCACGGTCGAAGCGACGCGGCGCACGGTCATCGTGGTCCCGACGGGGCGCACGGTCGTCCCGGTCGAAGCGACGCGGCGCGCGGTCGTCCCGGTCGAAGCGACGCGGCGCACGGTCCTCCCGGTCGAAGCGACGCGGCGCACGGTCATCGTGGTCGAAACGGCGCGGCGCACGGTCGTCCTGGTCACGACGCGGCGCACGGTCGCGGTCGTCGCGGTCGAACCGGCGGGGCGCACGATCGTCGCGGTCGAAGCGACGCGGCGCACGGTCGTCCTGGTCACGACGCGGCGCACGGTCACGGTCGTCGCGGTCGAACCGACGCGGGCGGTCGCCCTGGTCACGGCGCGGTGCGCGGTCGCTGGGCCCCTGCTCGCCGGTACCGGCGCGACGCGGAGCCTGCGGAGCGTCGTGACGGCCGTGCGAGGAGGGAGCGTCGCGGTTCCAGCGGCTCTGGCCGCCCTCGCGGGGTTCCCAGTTCGGGCGCGCGGGACGGTCGCCCTGCGCGCCGCGGCCGCGACGCTCCTCGGCGTCCCAGCGCTGCTTCTGACGCGGCTGCGACGGGTCGGCGGCGCGGAAGCCGCGGTGCTTGCTGCTGCGAGCGGCGGGGGTGCCGTTCGGGTGGCGGACTCGGTCATCGGCACGCTGACGCGCGCCCTTGTCGTACGGGGCCATCGTTCTTTCCGGGGTGCGGACATGCCACGACACCCGGCAGCGACATCGGCGGGGGCGGATCGTGGAGGGGGTTCATCCCGTCGCGGATCGACGTGATTCCAGCCCTCGAGCAACACACACCCAAACGAAGAACTCCGTGGTCACAGTGCCACGGCGCCGAAGGCCGACCAAGCGAGTCTACGCGATGCACCGCCGACTGACCAGCCCCGAGGCGGACGTGCGCCGACCGCGGACGCGCGTCGTGCCTCCCGGCCGGTCCGGTCGTGGGTCAGGACTCGGCGAGCCGCCGACGTTGCTCGGCCACGTCGAAGTCCGCGGGCGGCCACGTGAGCTGCATGTCCTCGAGTGCCCGGAGGAGGAGCTGCTGCACGGCCAGCCGGGCGTACCACTTCCGGTTCGCGGGCACGACGTACCACGGCGCCTGCGGGGTCGAGGTGCGGTCGAAGACGATCTGGTACGCCTGCTGGTAGTCGTCCCAGAGCAAGCGCTCGTCGATGTCGCCGGGGTTGAACTTCCAGTGCTTGTCGGGGCGGTCGAGCCGGTCGCCGAGCCGCTCGCGCTGCTCGTCCTTCGAGATGTGCAACATGACCTTGACGATCGTCGTGCCCTCGGCGACGACGCGGTCCTCGAACTCGACGATGGCGCCGTACCGCCGCTCGATCTCCTCCGGCGGCGCGAACGAGCGCACGCGCTGGATGAGGACGTCCTCGTAGTGCGACCGGTCGAACACGCCGAGCTGTCCGGCGCCCGGGAGCTCCCGCTCGATGCGCCAGAGGAAGTCGTGCTCGCGCTCCTCGGCCGTCGGGGCCTTGAAGCCCGCGTAGTGGACGCCGTTCGGGTCGACCGCGCCGACCACGTGCGACACGATGCCGCCCTTGCCCGCCGTGTCCATCGCCTGGAGCACGAGCAGCACCCGCCGCTGGTCCCCCGCCGTGGCCGCGGCGTGCAGGCGTTCCTGCAGGGCGGAGAGCCGTGCGGCCCCGGCGGCGAGCGCTTCGAGCCCGTCGATCTTGCGTCCGGGGAAGCCCGGTGTGCCGTCGGGGTCCACGCGGTCGAGGCGGAAGCCCTCCTCGACGCGGAGCAGCGGTTCGGGGTCGGCGTTCCAGGCCTTGCGACGGCTCACGGGTCCTCCTGCGGGGTCTGCCGCCCATCCTGGCACCGGCCGGCGCACTCCGCCCGGACGCTTCTCCGTCCGTCGCTTCCCCGTCCGGCGCTTCCCCGTCCGGCGCTTCCCCGTCCGGCGCTTCTCCGCCCCCCGGTGGACGTGGGCGTGCAGCCCGCCGGGTTAGCGTGGTCGCGATGGGAACTGCTCGCCGCTCGCTGCTCGCCGTCGCCGGTGTGCTCGTCGCGCTCGTGTCCCTGGCCGCGTGCAGCCCGGACCCGACCGGCGACCGGAACGCCACCGTCACGACGGACCCGGTGATCTACCCGCTGTCGCTCCGGTACCACGGCGTCGACGTCGTCGCGGATGTGCCGTACGGCGCGGACCCACTGCAGCGCCTCGACGTCTGCCTGCCGCCCGACAGCGAGCCGGACGCGACCGCCACGCCGACGCCGACGGCCGCTGCCACCCCGGACACCGCCGCGAGGACGGCCGCCTCCCGACCCGCGGTGATGATGATCCACGGCGGCAGCTGGTCGCACGGCGACAAGGCGACGGCCGCCTACCGGTCGGTGTGCCGGTACCTCGCCTCGGAGGGGTTCGTCACCTTCAACGTCGACTACCGCCTCGCCCCGACGGACCCGTTCCCCGCGGGCTACGACGACGTCCGACGGGCGCTGGACTGGGTCTTCCGGACAAGCACCCTCACGACGTACGACGTCGACCGCGACCGCGTCGGGCTGTTCGGCGGGAGCGCCGGCGGCAACCTCGCGGCCCTGCTCGCCGTCACGGACCACGACTCCCCCGCGTTCGCGGACGGCGACCGGATCCGGGCGGTCGTGGACCTCAGCGGTCCGACGAACCTGACGAGCCGCTCGACCGAGGCCGACGGGGTGTCGGCATCCTTCCAGCGGAAGCAGCTGCTCTACCTCGGGTGCCGGACGTACACGCAGTGCCCGGCGGCCGAGCAGGCATCGCCCGAGTACCACGTCACGGCGGACACCCCGCCGTTCTTCATCGGGCACTCCACGGACGAGTTCATCCCGCTTTGGGAGTCGCAGGAGTTCGTGTCGACGCTGCGGTCCCACGACGTGCCGGTGACGTTCGTGCAGGTGCAGGGCACGGCGCACTCGATCGCGCAGCTCGACGAGGCGATGAGCAAGCGCGTGGTCGCGTTCCTGCGCGACCGGCTCGGCTGACGGGTCAGCTCGGTCGCGTCCGGACCACCGGACGGGAGGCACGGGACGGGCGTGCACCGTGCCTCCCGTCCGCCACCCGGTCGCCTTCGCGACCCGCCGTCGGCGACGCGGCCCACCGGGCAGTGCGGAGCACGTCGATCTCTGGGCCGGCCGTTCGGGTACTGCGGCCCCGGTCCCCACGTACCGGATCGGCCACGCGCCGAACCGGTTGCGCCGTCCCTGCGTCGTGCTCGTGCCGCACCCCCTGGGCGAGTGGCACCCGGAGTCGGGGCTGCTGCCCGGCGCCGTGTCCGCGCAGACTTCCGGGGTGACCGACACCTCGACGCGCCCCGCGACCGCCCCGACCACCTGGCAGCACGCCTCCGCCCTGCGGTCCGTGGTGGAGCTGCTCCTCGGGCTGTCGTTCTGCGCGACGGTGGCGTTCGGCGGATACGCCGCGGCGACCGGGCACATGCAGGTGCTGGCGCAGGTCGCCGCGATCGTGTTCGTCACCACCCTGGTCGTCGTGCTCGTCAACTGGTTCCGGGCAGCGGAGGCCTCGGAGCGCTGACGCGCTGCTCGCGGCGGGTCAGTCCGCCGACGCGGCCTTCCGACCCCGTGCCGCACGCCGCTCCTCGCGCCGTTGCTTCCGCTCCTCGCGCCGCTGCTGCTTGGCCTGCTTCCGGGTGATCCCGGCGGCGATGCGGTCCGCACGACGCTCCCGCGCCCGCTCGACGACGAAGTAGAGCGACGGCAGCACCACGAGGGTCAGGAGCGTCGACGACACGAGGCCGCCGATCACGACGAGCGCGAGCGGCTGCGAGATGAACCCCGACTTGCCGGTCAGCCCGAGCGCCATCGGCACCAGGGCGAAGATCGTCGCGAGCGCGGTCATCAGGATCGGCCGGAGTCGTCTCGTCGCGCCCTCGACCAGGGCCTCGGCGACGCGGAGCCCTCGCCTGCGGTACTGGTTGACGAGGTCGACGAGCACGATCGCGTTCGTCACGACGATGCCGACGAGCATGAGCAGGCCGATGATCGACGCGACGCCGAGCGGGATGCCGGTGATGATCTGCAGCAGGAGCGCGCCGGTCGCCGCGAACGGCACCGACATGAGGAGCAACAACGGCTGCAGCAGGCTCCGGAACGTGGCGACCATGATCACGTAGACGATCAGGATCGCGACGAGGATCGCGAGGAAGAGCTGGCTGAACGCCGACGACTGGCTGGACGCCACGCCGCCGATCGACGCCGACGCCCCCTTCGGCAGGTCGAGGGCATCGACGGCCGCGGTGACGTTCTGCACGGCGGCACCGAGGTTCGTCGCGTCCGGGGTGACCGTGATCGTCGCGGTCCGGACGGCGTTCGACGTCGTGATCGTGGTCGGGCCCTCGGACTGCTCCACGGTCGCGAGGTCGGACAGCGGCACCTCGCCGGTCGACGTCGGGATCGACAGCTCCTTGAGCGCCGCGATCGTCCCCGGCGGGTTCGGGTCGGCGATGTACACGTCGAGGGTGGCGTCGTCGATCTCGACGCTGCCGGTGTCGCGGGGCGAGACCGCGGCCGCGACCAGCCCACCGACCTGCTGCTCGGTGAGGCCGCGCTCGGCTGCCTCCTGCCGGTCGACCTTCACGGCGAGGTACGGCTCGGCGGCCGAGAGGTTGCTCGTCGCCTCCGTGGTGCCGTCAACGCCGCGCATCTTCCGCAGCACCTCGTCCGCCGCGGTCCGGAGCTCGGCCTGAGTCGGCGCCGTGACGTCGACCTCGATGTCGCTCGAGCCGCCGAAGCCGCCGCCGGCCGAGGACAGCGACACCTCGCCGACGCCGTCGATCCGCTCGATGCGGTCGCGCGCGGTCGACTGGATCGTGGGCTGGTCGGCCGTCGAGTCGGTCGTGACGTTGTACTGCACGGACGCGGACGCGCCGCCACCGAAGGCCGCCTGGATCGACTGGCCGCTCGACCCGATGGTGGTCTGCACGGTCTCGACGCCCCGCACCCCACGCAGCACCTTCTCGACCTTCGCGGCCGCGTCGGACTGGTCGTCGAGGCTCGTGCCCGGCTCGAGGTCCTGCGTCACCGTGAAGGTGTTCTGGCCGGAGTCGCCGAGGTAGTTCGTCTTGACGAGCGGGACGGCCGCGAGGGTGCCGCCGAGCACGAAGACCGCGAGGACGATGACGACCCACGGGCGTCGCATCGCCCAGGCGAGGACCGGGCGGTAGCCGCGCTGGAGGCGGTCACGACGACCGGCGTCGTGCAGGTCGGCGGCGGAGGCCAGTGCGCCGGTCGCGGCCCCGCCCGCAGGCGCGCCCGTGGCGGCACCGGCAGCGGTCGCATCCTTGGGCGTCCCGTCGGCGGTCGCAGCGCCGGCCTCGGCGTGCCGGTGGGTCTTCGGCGGCCGGAGGAACCAGTACGCGAGCACGGGCACGATCGTCAGGGACACGAGCAGCGAGGCGATGAGGGCCATCGTCACGGTGAGCGCGAACGGCCGGAACAGCTCGCCGACCAGCTCCGCGACGAACGCCACCGGCAGGAACACCGCCACGGTGGTCAGGGTCGAGGCCGTGACCGCACCCGCGACCTCCCGCACCGCGTCGAGCACCGCCCGGGCCCGGTCGACCCCGGGCTGCATGTGCCGCTTGATGTTCTCGATGACGACGATGGAGTCGTCCACGACGCGGCCGATGGCGATCGTGAGCGCCGCGAGCGTGATGATGTTGAGGGAGTACCCGGCGGCGCGCATGCCGATCGCTGCGAGGAGCACCGACGTCGGGATCGAGATCGCCGTGACGAGGGTCGACCGCACCGACAGCAGGAACACCAGGATCACGACCACCGCGAACCCGAGGCCGAGCAGGCCCTCCTCGGCGAGTGAGTCGATCGACTGCTGGATGTACGGCGCCTGGTCGAACACCACCGTGAACCGCGGGTCGCCGGCGACCTTCGACTCGATGTCCGGGAGGGCCTTCTTGACCGTCTCCGACACGTCGACGGTGTTCGCCTCCTGCGTCTTCGTGATCGCGATGGTGAGCGCGGTCTTGCCGTCGACGCGGCTGATCGAGGTGCGCGGCGACTCCTCGATCGCGACCTTCGCGACGTCGCCGAGCTTCGTCGGCGTGGTCGTGGTCGGCTGGGCAGCCGTACCGGTGGACGCCCCGGTGCCGGTGCCGGTGGTCGGACTGGAGGCGCTGCTCCCGCCCGCCCCGCCGGTTCCGCCCGTCGTGCTGGTCGCGCCCGAGGCCCCGGCTGCGCCCGCCCCGCCGGTCGCGGATCCGGATGCGGAGCCGCCCGATCCGGACCCGCTGTCACCCGAACCGGACGAGTTGCTGCCCGAGGAGGCGGTGAGCGGGAGCGCCTCGATGTCCTTCAGGGACGCGATGCGCTCGCCGGTCTGCACGGACAGCGTCTTCCCGTCCTGGGTGATCGTGCCACCGGGGATGAGCGTGCCGTTGTCGCTCAGGGCGTCCGAGATCGACTGCGACGTGAGCCCCTTCGCGGCGAGCTCGTCCTCGTCCGGGGTGATCACGACCCGACGGCCTGGGTTGCCGAAGACGTCGGCCTGCCGGACGCCGTCGAGCTTCTCGAGGTCGGGGATCGCCGTCGCGTTCAACCGGTCGACGAGCTGCTCCTGGTTGCCCTCCCCCGTCACCGCGAGCTGCAGCACCGGCAGGTCGTCGAACGAGCCCGTGACGATCTGCGTCTGCACGGTGTCCGGCAGCGACAGCGCGTTGACCGCGGTCTGGATCTTGTCCTCGGCGCTGGCGAGGTTCGAGCCGTAGTCGAACGACGCGGACACGACGCTCTGCCCGGTGGACGAGGTCGCACTCGTCGACTCGAGGTTCGGTACGGCCTGGATCGCCTGCTCGATCTTCGTCGAGACGTCGTTCGACACGACCTCCGGGGTGGCGCCGGGGTAGGCGCTCACGATGGCGACCTGGGGGAACTCGACGCTCGGGATCAGCTCCTGCTTGAGGCTCGTCAGCGAGATGCCGCCGAAGATCGCGACGACGATCGTGACGAGGGCGATGAGGGACCGGTTCCGGATGCTGAAGACCGAGAGGAGGTGCACCGTCCGATCCTCGCAGGCCGACGCGGTCGGAGGCTCAGCCGAGCAACAGGTAGGCGCCCAGGACGCCCAACGAGCCGACCACCCCGGTGCCGAGCGCGACGACCCGGTCGATCGGCGACCGTGCCGTCAGCACCCCGACGACGACGACCGCGGCGCCCACGAGGATCTCGATCGTCCAGAAGGTCGTGCCGGTGGTGTCGGCGATCCGGAGCAGTGCCCGCACCCCCTCGCCGACGAGCACCGCTCCGGTGACACCGATCGCCGCGGCGGCCAGGCGACCCGATCCGGACCGCAGCGCCCACACGACGAGGCCCGCGAGGAGTCCCGCGGGGATCCCGATGAGGACCCAGAAGTTCGTGAGGGACAGGAAGTCGGCGTAGCCGCGCAGGTTGGTCGCGGCCCAGTACCCGACGTGCATGAGCTCGAGGAACACCACACCCAGCACCATCGGGATCGCCGGTCGCCGGTGGAGGCCGGACAGGAGCACGAGCAGCCCCGCCACGACGAACCACGGGCCGGCGGAGTTCGCGAACTCCCCGAGCCCCGGGACGGCCTGTCCGTAGGAGCAGAGCATCCCGGCCAGCAGGGCGAGCCCGGTCGCGGTGCCCACGCGGGCCGCCACGGGCATCGTCGGTCGGTCGGACGGCCGCTCAGGGGCCTCGGTCTGCGCGGGGTGCACGGTCGTCTCCATGCCCTCAGGATCCCGCGGTCGGTCGCACGGGACATCCGTCGGAGGGACGCGCCGCCTCCACCGTCGGGATGATCCCGTCGTCAGACCACCGCTGCCAGCGACCCGCTCGGGCCGACCGCCTCGCCACCGACCCGCGCCCACGCCCGCTCGAGGACGTCGACCATCCTGGTGCGGTCGGCGGCCGGCATCGTGAACGGCACCCTGAGGAAGCGCTCGAACCCGCCGTCGGGACCGAACACGCCGCCGGAGGCGAGCACGACCCCCTCGGCCCGAGCCGCGAGGACGAGCGCGCTCGACACCGGCCGGCCGAGGCCCACCCACGTCGTCAACCCGCCCGCCGGCGACGGCACGTCCCACTCCGGGAGCCGCGTGCGCAAGGCGTCCACGACGTCGTCGCGGGCCTGTGCCAGGTACGCGCGCCGCTCCTCCAGGACGGTCTCGGTCCGTGGGACCAGCTCGCGCGCGACGAGCTGGTCGAGGACCGGCGTGCCGAGGTCGCCCGTGGGGCGGGCGAGGAGGAGCCGCTGCAGCAGCTCCGGACGAGCGCGGATCCAGCCGATGCGCAGTCCGCCCCAGAAGACCTTGTCGGCCGAGCCGATCATGACGACGTCGTCGGACGCCGCGGCCAGCGGGGTCGCGGCGGGTCCGTCGATGCGGAGCTCCCCCATCGTCTCGTCGGCGACGACCGTCGTCCCGACCGAGGCGGCGACCGACACGAGGAGGTCGCGGGCGTCGGGGGTCATCGTGGCGCCCGTGGGGTTGTGGAGCGCCGGCATGACGTAGGCCACCGACGGGGCCGTGCGGCGGAGCGTGTGCTCGAGGACCGTGGTGTCCCAGCCGGTGCGTGCGTCGACGGGGACCCCGACGAGCCGACCACCGACCTCACGGAAGGCCTCGTGCGCGTGCGGGTAGGTCGGGGACTCGACGAGGACGGCGTCGCCGCGCCGGACGAGCACGCGGGCGAGCAGGGCGATCGCGTGCTGCGCGCCGATGGTGACGACGATCTGCGACGGGTCGGTGGGCAGGCCGCGCGCGGTGTAGCGGTCGGCGATCGCCCGGCGGAGCCCGGGGTCCCCGACGGTGTCGTACCCGATCCCGGCGAGCGCCGCCGGCACGTGCCGCACCGCCCGCTCCACGGCCTCGGCGATGCCCGGTGCCGCGTGCAGCGCCGCCTTGCGGAGGTCGAGCACGTCTCCGCCGACGACGCCGCCGAGCCGTTCAGGGTCGGGGCGCCCGACGAGGTCCCGCGGCAACCGGACGACGCTGCCGGACCCGCGGACCGAGACGAGGAACCCGTCCTCGCGCAGTCGGGCGTACGCGTTCGCGACCGTGGTGCGGGAGACGCCGAGCGCCTCTGCCAGCCCACGCTCCGCGGGCAAGCGGACGCCCTGCGGGATGCGCCCGTCGATGGCGAGGACCCGGAGGGCGTCGGAGAGCGCCTCGTACGCGGCGGCGTCCGTGCTGTCGCGCCAGTCGGTGAGGTGGAGTGCTGCGGACCGGGCGCTGAGCAGGACGGGCGTCATGGATCCACGGTAGCGCGATTGGCCCTCGACCTGCAGGCCAATCTGCTCCACGATCGGAGCATGCCCCGCACCCCCGCCCTCACCCTCCGGTTCGTGCAGCTCATGGTCGGCCTGTTCCTCTACGGGGCGTCGACCGCGCTCCAGGTCCGGGCGGTCGTCGGCGTGGCCTCGTGGACGGTGCTCACCGAGGGACTGGAGCACGTGGTGCCGTGGTCGTTCGGTGTCATCACGGTGGTCTCCAGCGGCGTGATCCTGCTGTTCTGGATCCCGCTGCGCCAGAAGCCGGGCATCGGGACGCTGCTCAACGCGCTCGCGATCGGCCCGTCGGCAGACCTCGTGCTCTGGCTGGTGCCGGCACCCGACGGGCTCCTCCCCCGCATCGGGCTCTTCGTCGCCGGGCTGCTGCTCCTCGCCGTCGCGACGGCGTTCTACATCGGAGCCGGTTTCGGCACGGGCGCCCGAGACGGCCTGATGGTCGGCGTCTCGCAGCGCTTCGGCTGGCCGATCTGGGTCGCGCGGACCGTCATCGAGGTCACCGTCGTCATCGTCGGCTGGCTCCTCGGCGGGGACGTCGGTGCGGGCACGGTGATCGCCGCGTTCGCGATCGGACCGATGGTGCAGCCGCTCATGCCCCTCTTCCGTCGGTTCCCGTGGAGTCCGGACCGCACGCGGCTCGCCGCCGCGGCGTCCACACCCGGCCCGGAGGCACGGATCACCTCCTGAACCTCGTCTTGCCACTCGCGCAACTCGCGATGTATCGTGTCATCACCAGACGCGATACATCGCGAGTTCGAGGAGGCACCATGGCACAGGAGAAGTGGCTCGTGGAGGAGCCCAAGGTCATCGACACCGGCGTCGTCCGACGCCTGAAGGTCGGGCTCGTCGCCGGTCAGGTCGACGTCGTCGCGCACGACGAGCCCACCGCCCGGGTGGAGGTGCACAGCGTCTCCGGCAAGCCGCTCATGGTCGAGGTCGACGGGGACACGCTGACCGTCGACCACCCGCAGATCCGCTGGGACGACCCGATCGGGTTCCTCAAGTCCTTCCGCGGCAAGGCCCAGGCGGACGTGAGCATCCTCGTGCCGCGGGACGTCCCGGTCACCCTCGGGGTCGTGTCGGCCGGCTCGCTCCTCTCCGGCACGGACCGCGGCGCCACGCTGCACACCGTCTCGGGCGACGTCGTCGTGGACGGGGTCGCGGGTGACGTCACCGTCAACGCCGTCTCCGGCACGACCACCGTGCGGGACCTCGACGGCGCCCTCACCGTGCACACCGTGTCGGGCGACGTCGTCGCGACCGGGTCGATCCCGCGCTTCCAGGCGGACGGGGTGAGCGCGGACGTCGTGCTCGACCTGCACGGCACCCCGGACTCGGCCCGCGTCAGCACCGTGTCGGGCTCGGTCAGCGTCCGGCTCGAGGACGGCGTGCCCTACCGGTGCACCGTCTCGACGGCCTCCGGCAAGCTGCAGTTCGACGACTCCGAGATCCGCGGGGTGCGCGGCTCGTACGTCAAGCAGGGCGGAGAGCTCTCCGGCCAGTGGCTCGACCTCAAGGTGAACTCGGTCTCCGGCGACATCGCGGTGCTCCACGCCCCGCCGGTCGCCGACGGGTCCGCCACCACCCCGACCACCGACGGCGAGGTGCCCGCATGAGCCCGGTCTTCGCGCACGGCCACCTGCGCCTCTACCTGCTCGTCCTGCTGGCCGACCACCCGATGCACGGGTACGAGGTCATCACCGCGCTCGGCGACCGCTTCGGCGGCACGTACGTCCCGAGCGCCGGCACCGTCTACCCCCGTCTGGCGAAGCTCCAGGAGGAGGGCCTCGTGACGGGGACCGCCGACGGCCGCAAGACCGTCTACGCGATCACCGACGCCGGCCGTGCCGAGCTCGACGCCCGGGCCGCCGAGGTCGCCGCGCTCGAGGACGGCGTGACCGACTCGGTGAAGTCCCTCGCCGACGGCGTTCGCGCATCGGTGGGCGAGGCCATGCGGTCCCTCCGCGCCGACCTCGCGGCGAGCGCCCAGGCCCCGCGCGGCCAGACGGCCGACGAGCCGGTCGACGTCCCGACGTCGGGCGCCAGTGCCCTACGCGAGGTCGAGATGGTCCTGTCGTCGTTCCGGCAGCAGGTCCGTGCGGACCTCCGACGTCAGGCGACGCGGGGCACCCTCACCGCGGACACGGTGACCCGTCTGCGTGACGGCCTCGAGGCGCTGCGCCGCTCCCTCTGACGGGAGCGACGGGAGCGGACGCGAGCACCGACGGGCCGGGCCGGCGGGGCGGGCGCACACCGCGCCTCCCGGCCGGCCCGCCCGCGCCGTCGCCCTCCGTCACGCGCGCCGCGTCGTCACACCCCGCCGGCGTCCGCCAGGGCGTGCATCGCGTCGCGGAGCGCGCGTGCGGCGCCGGAGCCGGCCCACTCGTAGGCGTGCGTGAACCGCTCGTCGTGCACGTACATGTCCGCGAGCGTGCGGAACCGCTCGGCGGTGACGGCCGGTCCGGGCGCCTGCTCGAGCCAGGTGAGCTGCCGGCGGGCGAGTGCGGCCCCGGCGGCCGACGTCGGACCGTCCCCCGAGGCCGCCAGCGCCGCCGCGTCCCGGGCGATCGCCCGCTGCTCCGCCTGGAACGCATCCTTCGCGGCGGCGTCCTTCGACGTCCACCACTCCTGTCCGCGCTGCCAGGCCTCGGCGCCCCAGCGCTCCTCGACCTCCTGCTTGAACCGGGTCTGGTCGAACCCGTCGAAGGTGTCCTGTGCGGTCATGTCGTCTCCTCGTTCGATCCTCGTGATGGTGGTGCGCACGGCCGCGAGCTGCCGGGCGAGCCGGTCGCGCTCCCGTTCGAGCCACGCGACGTGTGCCCGGAGTGCCGTGACGTCGTCCTGCTCGCCGTCGAGCACCTCGGCGATCTCCGCCAGCCCCAGGCCGAGCCCGCGGAGGAGCAGGATGCGCTGCAGCCGGACGAGTGCCCGGTCGTCGTAGCGGCGGAGCCCGCCCTCGCCGACCGCCGTGGCCGGGAGCAACCCGATCGCGTCGTAGTGGCGCAGCGTCCGGCTGGAGACCCCCGCGGAACGCGCCACGGCGGCGATGCCGTGGGGTGCTTTCGCAGCGGACGCGGCGCTGTCTGTCCGATCACTCATGCTGCACACCGTAGGCGTTGACGCAACGTCAACCGCAACCCTGCTCGACAGCACAGGTTCCGAGGATCCGCGCAGGCGCGGAATACGGGCGGGCGGGGTCGTGTTGACTCCGGGTCCGAAATGAGTAGGTTTGCCGCTCGTGACGAACGAGATCCGGTCGCTGAAGGCGCGACTGATCGGGGATCCCCTCCCCTCCGAGAAGCTCGAGGGACAGCTCCTCCCGAAGCACCTGGCGCTACCGATCTTCGCGAGCGACCCGCTCTCCTCCGTGGCGTACGCGCCACAGGAGCTCCTCATGATCCTGCTGCTCGGCGGCATGGCGTTCCTGACCTTCGCGCCGTGGGTGGCTGCGCTCGTCGTGCTCCTCCTCGTGGTGGTCGTCGCCTCCTACCGGCAGCTCATCAAGGCGTACCCGTCCGGTGGCGGCGACTACGAGGTGGCGCACCGCAACCTCGGCGAGAAGGCCGGGCTCGTCGTCGCGAGTGCGCTGCTCGTCGACTACGTCATGACCGTGGCCGTGTCGGTGGCCTCCGGCGTGGACAACATCATCTCGGCGCTGCCGTTCCTCAACGAGTTCCGCGTCGAGCTCGCGCTGCTCTTCGTCGTGCTGCTCGCGGCCGTGAACCTCCGCGGGGTCCGCGAGTCGAGCAAGGCCTTCGCAATCCCGACCTACCTGTTCGTCACGTCGGTGTTCGTCATGGTCGTCACCGGTCTCGTGCGGGTCGCCGTCGGGGACGCCCCCGTCGCGGAGTCGGCGCAGTACACCGTGCAGAACGTCGAACACACGACCCAGGCCGCGTTCGTCCTGCTGCTCCTCCGTGCCTTCGCGTCCGGCTGCTCGGCCCTCACCGGCGTCGAGGCGATCGCGAACGGCGTGCAGGCCTTCCGTCGCCCGAAGGTCCAGAACGCCCAGAAGACCCTCGTCGCGATGGGCGGGATCGCGATCGTCCTGTTCGTGGGGCTCATCACGCTCGCCCTCGTGGCCCGCGTGCACTACGCCGAGCGTGCCTGCGACCTGCAGGGCTTCGCCGACTGCGCGACCACGCCGCAGCGCTCGCTCATCGCCCAGATCGCCGCCGCGACCTTCGGGGACGGCTCGGTCCTGTTCTTCGTCGTCCAGGCGACCACCGCGGCGGTCCTGCTCCTCGCGGCGAACACGGCGTTCAACGGGTTCCCGCTCCTCGGCTCGATCCTCGCGCGCGACTCGTACGCGCCGAAGGCCCTCTCGACGCGCGGCGACCGCCTCATCTACTCGAACGGCGTCATCGTCCTGGCGCTCGTCGCGGCGGCACTCCTCGTCGTGTACCGGGCGAACGTGACGAGCCTCATCCAGCTCTACATCATCGGCGTCTTCGTCTCGTTCACGCTCGGGCAGACCGGCATGGTCGTGCACTGGACTCGCCTGCTGCGCCAGGACCGAGCGGGGACGGCCGCCGAGCCGGTGAACCGCGGTCAGGTCGTGCGCTCGCGGCTCATCAACACCGTCGGGGCGAGCTTCACGTTCGTCGTGCTCGTCATCGTCACCATCACGAAGTTCACGCACGGCGCCTGGCTCGTGTTCGTGATCATGCCCCTGCTGTTCGTCCTCATGCTCGGCGTGAACCGCTACTACCGCGACGTCTCGCACGAGATCGAGGCCGACGAGGAGACCGAGTTCGGCGCGACCGGCGACCACGCGATCGTGCTCGTCAACAAGCTGCAGAAGCCGGTGCTCAAGGCGCTCGACTACGCCATCGCCGCGAAGCACGCGAGCTTCGAGGCGGTGCACGTCGCGATCGACGACGCCGAGGCCGCGCGGCTCCGTGCCCAGTGGGCCGACCACGGCATCGAGGTGCCGCTCACGATCGTCCCGAGTCCGTACCGCGACATCTCGATGCCGCTCATCAAGTACATCAAGGCCCACCGCGCCGAGCACGGCTCCGAGGTCGTCACGGTGTACACGCCGGTGTTCGTCGTCGGGCACTGGTGGGAGAACCTGCTCCACAACCACCGCGGCCGCCGCATCCGGAAGAAGCTCCTGCTCGTGCACGGCGTCACGGTCGCCCTGGTCCCGTGGTTGCTCGACTCGTCCGAGCTGCTCTACGGCCGGCGCTCGCGTCCGCTGCCGGGCCAGGAGCGCCGCGGCGAGCCCGTCCGGCCGCCGCTCCGCCGGTCGCCGCACGGGGTCTTCCGCCCCGAGGGCCGCGAGGAGGACCGGCTGCTCCGCTCCGACCAGCGCAACAGCCTGGTCCCGCGGGGCGGATCCGGTCCGCGGGGCGATGCCGGATCGCGGGTCGAGGCCGGACCACGGCGTGCGACCCGGCCGGCCGGACCCGCCGAGGGCGTCGACCCGGCGCGCTGCACCGGCGAACTCCGGACACTGGTCGCTTCCCCGCCCGCGGCGCGCACGCCGGCGTCGCCGTCCGGGACCGACCGGTCGTGACACCGCGTAACGGTGCCCGGTCGTACGATGTGACGCCATGACCCCGACCGACCTCCGCGCCTTCGCCACGTTCGACGCGCACGGCGGCAAGGTGTCCAAGCGCGTCGAGGTGCTCGACCACGAGGCCCCTGCCGGCAGCCCGCTCGAGGGCCTGGTCGCGGTCCGTGGGGAGCACCCCCTCGGCGCGGTCGACGAACGCGCCGCCGACGACTCGGCAGCGCTCTCGCGCGGCGAGCCGGCCATCGGGTGGGTCGACCCCTCCACGCTCCGCGACTGGTACCGACCGGACCGCGTCGTGATCACCCGCCTCGAGGCACGCCGGTCCGGCATCGTCCCGGGCCTGTACGCCGACTCGCGTGGGCGCGGTCGGGTGCGGATCGACGGCCGGGAGGCACTGCTCGCCCCCGACGGTCGGCCCGCCTTCCGCGCGCTGGCCGGCCCCGACGACGCTCCGGTGGTCGACGTCCCACTGCCGAAGGACCAGGCCGTCCGACTCGTCGCGGTGACCGCGGTCGGCGAGGGTCTCGAGATCGTCACGACCCCGGTGTCCCCGTTCCTGTCACCCGGTCGGTGCGCCGCGTACGCAGCCGACGTCCCCGGGCTGCCGCCGCGCCCGTCGACGGGGACCGAGCGGGTGACCGCGTCGGTGCTGCTCGACGGCGCGCTGCACCCGGTCGACCGGATCGACGAGCGGGCGGCGACGATGTGGATCGAGCGTGGTGGGTCGGTGGTCCCGATCGCCCTGAGCGGGATCGGTCCCGACCTCGTGCGGTACGCCGCCTCCGCCTGACGTCCGTCCCGCCACCGCTGTCCGGGGGACGCCGCACTGGGGTGCGAGTCGGCGGCCCGGCGTAGCGTCCGCGCCATGACCGATGCAGACCAGACCGACCACACGGGCGAGACGCTGGGTGGCCCGCGCCCGGACCCCTCGACGACCGCGAGCAAGGACCCCGAGGACTGGGTCACCGGTGACGAGCCGATGACCGGCCCGCAGCGGAGCTACCTCGACACCCTCGCGCGTGAGGCCGGCGAGGAACTCCCCGCCGACCTCACGAAGGCCGAGGCGTCGGAGCACATCGAGCGGCTGCAGGCGCAGACCGGCCGCGGGTCCGACGCCGCTTCCTGAACCCGGGTCCACCGAACGGCGGACTGTTGTCTGGGCATGTCCTGGCGAAGCCCTGGCGAAGTCCGCCGAGACCCCCGTCCGGGGGTACTCGATGACGTGTCACCCGCTAGCTTCTCGGGCATGCGAACGACATCGACCTCGATCGGCCTCACCGTGCTCCGCGTCGTCCTCGGCGTGGTGTTCATCGCCCACGGCGCGCAGAAGTTCGCGCAGGGCATCCCGAACGTTACCCAGGGCTTCGCGGGCATGGGGGTCCCGCTCGCCGACGTCGCCGCACCGCTCGTCGCGGGGCTCGAGCTCGTCGGCGGGGTGTTCCTCGTGCTCGGCGTCGCGACCCGCGTCGTCGGGGTGCTCCTCGCGGTCGACATGGTGGTCGCGGGCCTGCTCGCCCACTCCTCGGCCGGGTTCTTCTCGCAGGACGGCGGCTTCGAGTACGTCCTCGTCCTCGCTGTCGGATCGCTGGCGGTCGCCCTGACCGGCCCCGGGCGGTTCTCCCTCGACGCACTCCTGCTGCTCGCCACCCGGCGACGTCGGGGCGTCGACGAGCCGCTGCCCGCCTGACCCGGTCGTCCCTACGCGACCACGGACGGACGGGAGGCGCGGCGCACGACCCGCGCCGCGCCTCCCGTCCGTCCGTTCGTTCGTTCGTTCTCTCGACCGTCCGTCGGTCCGGCCACTGGCCGCCGTCAGGCGGCGTCGGCGAGCACGTCCACGACCTGCCGCGCGATGCGCCGACCCGCACGGTTCGCGCCGATCGTCGATGCCTGCGGGCCGTAACCGGCGAGGAACAGGCGCGGCTCGTCCTCCGAGCGGCCGTCCGACACGACGATCCCACCCTGCGCGGTGCGGAGCCGCAGCGGTGCGAGGTGGCGGAGGTCGGCACGGAAGCCCGTCGCCCACAGGACGGCATCGGCGTGCACGTGCTCGCCCTCGGCGGTCACGACGCCCGTCGCGTCGAGTCGGGCGAACATCGGCGAGGCCACCAGCGTGCCGCGATCGATGCCCGCTCGGATGCGCCTCGTGACCGGGATGCCGGTGCCGCTGACGATGCTCGGCAGGACTCGACCGGCGCGTGCGGCACGGTCCTGCTCGTCGACCGCGGCGACCGCCGCCTCGAGGTCGAGCGAGGCCGAGTCCGACCAGACGACGGGGCGCCTCGTGAACCACCGCGTGGACCGCGCGACACCGTCGAGTTCGAGCAGGAACCCGATCGCGCTCGTCCCGCCGCCGACGACGACGACGTCCTGCCCGGCGAACTCCGTGGCGCTCCGGTACTCCGTCGTGTCGAGCTGCCGGCCGGTGAAGACGTCGCGCCCCGGGTACCACGGCACGAACGGGGTGCCCCACGTCCCGGAGGCGTTGACGACGACCTCGGAGCTGATCCGGCTCGTCCGTCCGTCCGGAGTCTGCAGGGTCGTACAGAGTCGGTCGGAGCCCTCGACCCGGGTGACCGACGTGACCGCGACCGGACGACGGACGCGGAGGTCGTAGTGCTGCTCGAAGCGGCGGTAGTACTCGGCGACGACGTCCCGGGCGGGTCGAGCGCGGTCGGCGTCGTCGAACGTGAGGCCCATCGCCCGCATCCCCGGCAGGTCGTGGACCCGGTGTGCCGCGCCCAGCCGCAGGGCCTCCCACCGGTACTGCCACGCGCCGCCGGTTTCCGGCCCGCGGTCGAGGACCACGAGGTCCGAGCCCGGCGCGAGTCCGAGGCGACGCAGGTGGTGGGCGACCGAGAGCCCGGCCTGACCCGCGCCGATGACGACGACACGCGCGTACTGGTCCGGGGCGGGGTTCGTGGCGTCGCTCATCACATCCGATTCTGCTGTGTCCGCCGTGCTCGGGGCGACGTCCAGATCGGGGTACATGGTAGAGTGATCGGCAGATTTCAAACCACGAACCGTCCGATTCCCCGGGTGTCCAATCGCACCCGCCAGGATCGGACCAGAGCCGATCACGAGGGGGTCACGCATGGGGCGCGGCCGTCAGAAGGCAAAGCACACCAAGGTCGCCCGGGAGCTGAAGTACTTCAGCCCGGAGACGAACTACGGTGCGCTCGAACGCGAGCTCTCCGCCGGGCAGCACTCGGACGAGAACTCCTACGTCGACCGCTGGGCTGACCAGTACGGTGACGACGAGGACGACCTCGAGCTCGAGCAACACGAGGACCAGAACAAGTCCGCCTGAGCCGCCCTCGTGCGACACGCCGCTCACCCTCGGGTGCGCGGCGTTTGCGCGTGTGCGGCGCCCGTCGGCTCAGGTGCGGTGCGGACCACGCGTGAACGTCCGGCCACGGTCACGACTCCCCTCACGCCGTGCGCCCGGTGGTCATGTCGTGTCGCTCCGGCCCGCCGAGAGCGACCATCCGTGATCGTCGGGCGGTGCGCACGCGGGATGTCGCGACCTGAGCCGGTCGAGGCCCGCGCGCGGCAGGCGGAGCAGACCCCACGAGGCGCACGGCCCCAGGCACGGTCACGACTCCCCGCACGCCGCGCGCCCGGCGGTCACGTCGTGTCGCCTCGGCTGGCCGAGAGCGACCATCCGTGACCGTCGGGCGGTGCGCACGCGGGGTGTTGCGACCATGCGGCAGGCGCTCCGGCCCGCCCGCGCGACCGCCCTGCCCGCCCGCCGACCGGACGGCCGGGCGCGTCAGGCGGAGTACGCCCCCACGAGGCGCACGGCCCCGCCGTCGACGCCCTTCGCGCCCTGCTCGAAGCCGGTGAAGTCCTCGCGCGGCGCGGTCGAGATCGTCCCGACCGCCCACGACGGCAGCCCCGCGGCGCCGAGCGACGCGATCACGTCCGACGCAGCACCCGCCGACACCACGGCGAACATCCCGATGCCGAGGTTCCACGTGCCCTCGGTGTCCTCGAGCGGCGTCCCCGCCATCGAGGCCAGCACCCGGAACACGGGCAGCGGGGACCACGTCGAACGGTCGACCTCGACCCACGAGCCGACCGGCAGCACGCGGGCGAGGTTCGCGGCAATGCCCCCACCGGTGACGTGCGAGAGCGAGTGCACCGCGCCGGGGTGCGACGACAGCAGGGACAGCAGCGGGCTCGTGTAGAGGCGCGTGGGCTCGAGCAGGGCCTCGCCCACGGACACGCCGGCGCCGAACTCGGGCAGCTGGTCGGTGTACTGGACGCCCCGCGTCGACAGGATGTGCCGGACGAGCGAGTAGCCGTTCGAGTGGAGCCCCGACGACGCGATCGCCACGACGACGTCGCCGTCCTCGACCAGGTGCGCGCCGAGCTGCCGGTCGGCCTCGACCACACCGGTCGCCGCACCCGCCACGTCGTAGTCGTCCGGACCGAGGAGGCCCGGGTGCTCCGCGGTCTCGCCGCCGACGAGCGCGGTCCCCGTCGCCGAGCAACCGCGGGCGATGCCGGCGACGATGTCGGCGATCCGGTTCGGCACGACCCGGCCGCACGCGATGTAGTCCGTCATGAACAGCGGCTTCGCGCCGACCACGACGATGTCGTCGACGACCATGCCGACGAGGTCCTGCCCGATCGTGTCGTGCTTGTCGACGGCCTGCGCGATGGCGACCTTCGTGCCGACGCCGTCGGTCGAGGTGGCGAGCAGCGGGCGGTCGTACTCCTTGAGGAACGCGACGTCGTACAGACCGGCGAAGCCCCCGACGCCGCCGAGCACCGACGCGTTGTGCGTGGCCGACACCGCCGACTTCATGAGTTCGACCGCGAGGTCTCCGGCTGCTGTGTCGACGCCGGCCTCGGCGTAGGGGTTCGTCATGCGTCGTCCTCCGCGGGGCATGGCAGACTTGTTCGGTCCCCCCGATTCTACGGTCTGGAGCACACCGCGAATGTGCGGCATCGTCGGGCTCGTCGCCCAGAGTCCTGCCAACCAATCCATCTACGACGCTCTGCTCCTCCTGCAGCACCGAGGACAGGACTCGACCGGCATCGCCACGGTCGAGGGTCACATCCACCACATGCACAAGACGCGTGGACACGTGCGGGAGGCCTTCCGCACACGTGACATGCGGTCCCTGCTCGGCACGATGGGCCTCGGCCACGTGCGCTACGCCACGAAGGGCGCCGCGAGCAACGAGGAAGAGGCGCAGCCGTTCTACGTGAACGCGCCCTACGGCATCGTCCTCGTGCACAACGGCAACCTGACGAACACGCGGGAGCTCACCCGCGAGCTGTTCGACATCGACCGTCGGCACCTCAACACGAGCTCCGACACCGAGCTGCTCGTGAACGTCCTCGCCCACGAGCTGCAGGGCCAAGTGCGCGGCAAGGACCTCGACCCCGGCCAGGTGTTCGACGCCGTGGAGCGCGTGCACGAGCGCGTCGAGGGCTCCTACGCCGCCATCGCCACCATCGCCGGGCACGGCCTGCTCGCGTTCCGCGACCCGTTCGGCATCCGCCCGCTCATCCTCGGACACAAGTTCGACGAGGCCGGCCAGCCGGAGTGGGTCGTCGCGTCGGAGTCGCTCGTCCTCGAGTCCGGCGGCTACGAGATCGTCCGCGACATCGCCCCGGGTGAGGCCGTCTTCATCGAGATGAACGGCCAGATGCACGCGCGGCAGTGCGCGAAGAACCCGCGGCTCGTGCCCTGCTCGTTCGAGTACGTCTACCTCGCGCGTCCCGACTCGGTCATGAACGGCATCTCGGTGTACGACGCCCGACTCCGCCTCGGCAACCGCCTGGCCGACACGATCGAGCAGTACGCGCCGACGGGGAACATCGACGTCGTCATGCCGATCCCGGACTCCTCGCGCCCGGCCGCGATGCAGGTCGCGCAGAAGCTCGGCATCGAGTACCGCGAGGGTTTCTACAAGAACCGCTACGTCGGCCGGACGTTCATCATGCCGGGGCAGGCGGAGCGCAAGCGGTCCGTCCGCCAGAAGCTCAACGCCATGTCCTCGGAGTTCAAGGGCAAGAACATCCTCATCGTCGACGACTCGATCGTGCGCGGCACGACGAGCAAGGAGATCGTCGAGATGGCCCGGGCCGCAGGCGCGAACGAGGTCACGTTCACGAGCGCCGCTCCGCCCGTCCGGTACCCGCACGTCTACGGCATCAACATGCCGACGCGTGCGGAGCTCATCGCGCACGACCGGAAGATCCCGGAGATCAACCGGGTGCTCGGCAGCGACCACCTGATCTACCAGGAGATCGCCGACATGCGCGATGCGATCATCGAGGGGTCGGACGTCACCGACCTCGAGATGAGCTGCTTCACCGGCGAGTACGTCACGGGCACCGTCAGCCCCGAGTACCTGTCCTGGGTCGAGGCGAACCAGCTCAGCTAGGTCCGGTCGCCCAGGGCGACCAGCAGACGGACAGGAGGCCCGTGGCGACACCGCCACGGCCCTCCCGTCCGATCAGGGGTCGCGTCAGCGACCGGCGACGTCGTCGCCGTGGTCCTCGACCTCGCCGTCGACCGTCTCCGGCGCGGGTTCGACGTCCACGCGCTCGGCGGTCAACGCCGCCGCGCGGCGCGCGAACACGCGGTCGAGCACGACGGCGACCACCGCGCCGACGAACGCGCCGATGGTCACGCCCCAGAGCGAGAAGTACCCCACCAGCGAGCCGAAGCTCGCGGTCTCCTGCTGGTCGCCGCGGTCGAGGTTCATCGTCGCGGACACGACGACGAGGGTGACGAGGAAGCCGAGCACCGCGCCGCCGACGATGAAGACGCCGAACTTCGGCGCACGTCGGATGGTGACCTCGTCGGAGGTGGAGACGGCGTTCGGGGCCGGTCGTTCTTCGGGTCCGTCGGTGGTGCTCACCAGCCCATTGTCCCCCACTGTGGGACGTGCTCCGGCCTGTGCGCGGAACGCGATCCGGTGCAGGATGGTCCCCACCGGTCGCGCCCTGACGACGGGTGGGGAGGGAACGAGGTGACACGCATGCGCGGACGCACCGAGCGTGGTCACCGGTCCGGTCCCCACCGCCGCCCGCCCGCGCGGATCGCCTGGCCGATCGCCCGCCGCGAGGAGGAGGACCGCGCGGTCGCCGTCGTCGCCGAGCACCGGTGGAGCGTCGCGCTCGTCGGCGCTCCGGGCCTCGGGAAGACCACCGCCGCCGAACGGATCACCGACCGCGTCGTCGGTCGCGACGCCGCGGGAAGGACACTCGTCGTGCCGATCACGGCGGTCGCGGCTGGCCGGTCGATGCCCTTCGACGCGGTTTCCGGACACTTCGGCGAACTGCCGACCACGTTCGCGGAGCTCGCCGACGAACGCCAGGCGGCCGAGCGGCTCCGGTCGCTCGGTGGTGCGGACCGCGACGTGCTCCTCCGTGTCGACGATGCCGACCACCTCGACGCGATCTCCGCCCGGTACGTGGCGTGGCTCGTCCGCCACCAGGACGCCCGGCTCGTGCTCACCTGTCGGGACTTCACCGCGCTGCCCGAACCCCTCCGCGCCCTGTGGCAGGACGACCTGCTCGAACGCATCGACCTCCAGCCCCTCGACCTCCACGCGACCACCGACCTCATCGCGACCGCGCTCGGCGCCCCGTTGGAGAACGCATCGGCGGAACGCGTGCACCGCGCGACCGCGGGCAACCCGCTGTACGTCCGCGAGGTCGTCCGCGCCGCCCTCGCCTCCGGGGCGCTCGAGCAGACCGCGTCGGGGTGGTACTGGCGCGGACGGGTCACGGCGTCGAACAGCCTCGCCGACATGTACCGCACGGAGCTCGGCACGCTGCCCGAGGACCTCCGTGACGTCGTCGACATCGTCGCGCTCGCCGACCCGATCCCGCTCCCCCGGCTGCTCGCGCTCGTGGCCGGCGGGGACATCGACCGGGTCGTCGCGCTCGGCCTCGTGCGGATGGACTCGACCGAGGACGGGACCGTGGTGGTGCGGCCGTCGCACCCCCTCGTCGGCGAGGTCGTCCGCGCCCTCGTGCCCGTCGCCCGTCGCACGCTCCTCTTCGCCCGTGCGAACGCGTTCCGCGCCGACCGCGCGGAGGGCGCTCCCCCGGCAGCCCGGCTCCGAGCGGCGCTGTGGTCGCTCGAGTGCGGCGTGCAGCCGTCGACCGAAGCCCTGCTCGACGCCGCGCAGGTCGCGGTCCGACTGCAGGAGCTGGAGAGCGCGATCGCCCTGACCTCGGCCGCACTCCGGACGTCGCTGTCGTGCACGGGGCGGATCGCGGCCCTCGTGCTGCGATCGCTGGCGCACTCGTACAGCGCGGGTCGCGAGGCCGGTCGGGCGGACGCCGAGGCCGCGTGGTCGATCGCGCGCACGTCGGACGACGTGGACGACGCGGCGGTCATCGAGGCGTGCGAGACGCTCGCGAACATCCGCCAGTTCCACGACGACGACGTCGACGCCGCGGTGGCGCTCACCGACGCCGCGACCGAGCTGGTCGGTCCGGAGGCCGCCGAGCGGCTCCGGCTCCTGCGCCTGGCGCACCTGGGGTGGGGCGGTCGGTTCGCCGGCGTCCGCGCCGAGGTGGACGCGACCGGCATCGTGCACGCCCCGACCGTGCCGTTGGGCTTCCTCTGCGTCGCGCCGTGCGCCGTGATGGGCCTGGCCACCGCAGGGCGGCTCGACGACGCCGTGACCCTGGCACGCAAGGCCCTGCAGACCGCGGTGGTGAACCTCGAGGACGCGCCGTGGAGCGTCGGGGAGATCGTCTCCGTCCTCCACCAGGTGCAGGTGTGGCGCGGGGACGTCGCCGACCTGCTCACGGAGGTGCCGGTCCGACGGTCGAGCCCGTACCTCATGTACGACTTCACGCTGGAGCTCATCGGTGACGGCAACCTCGCGATCGGGCAGCGGCGGTGGGACGACGCGATCGCCGCGTTCTCGGCGGCGTGCGAGCGCTACGACGTCGCGGACCACGGCGGCTTCGCGGCGTACCCGTGGGCCCGGCTCGCCATGGCCTACGCCTACGCCGGTCGGCTCGAGGAGGCCGCGGTCGCGCTCGACCGGGCCCGGACGACGCCCCTGCGCGCTATGCGGATCACGGGCGAACAGGTGGCCGTGTCGATCGCGTGGACGGAGTGGCTCCTCGGCAACCCCGAGGGGCAGCGTCACATGGACGAGGTCATCGAGCGGTCGAGCGCCGCGGGCTCGTGGACGCACGTCATGTACGGGCAGACGCTCCACTACGCGAACGACCTGCAGGCCGGTCGGGACGACGGACCCTCCGCGGACCGGCTGCGGGGCGCCGCCCAGCGGGTGGACGGGCCCCTCGCCGCGGCGATCGTCGAGTACCTGGACGCCGTCCGCGCCCGGGACCGACCACGGGTCATCGTCGCGCAGGGCGTCCTCGCCTCGCACGGGATGTCCGTCACCGCAGGGCACACGAAGCCGCCACTGACGAACCGCGAGTACGAGGTCGCGAAGCTCGCGGCGGAGGGGCTGAGCAACCGACGGATCGCCGAGACGCTCGGGCTGTCCGTCCGGACCATCGACGCCCACCTGTCGCGGGTGTTCCAGAAGTGGGAACTGCACGCGCGGACCGAGCTCGCCGAGCTGCTCTGAACGCTGTCGGAGGTGCTCGACGCCCCTCCGGTCGACCAGCGGGTACGGTCCCGCACCGCAATCTGCGTTGCGGGATGCAGCACGACGCGCCGAATGGTTGACACAGCTGGTCGGAAATCGCGTAACGTGTGGCGTGTCGCCGGGTTCGGACCCGTTCGGGTCGGGTCCGAATCCCGGCGACTTCCACGATAGGCAACCGGTTGCGTGGGGCGCATCGGTAGGACCTACCTAATTCGCTTCGCCTCGCGAGCGATCTCCCGTCGCAGCGCGGGCCGCAGGTCAGGCCGGCAGTCGTACCGGCAGGAAGTCGGTCAGGTCCGCCCGCGAACCGGACGCGCTGACCCGCGCGGCTTCGACCGCCTCGTCCCAGCGCAGCGTCCCGGTGGCGAGGGCGATCCAGGTCGCGGCGTCCGTCTCCACCACGTTCGGTGGGGTGCCGCGGGTGTGCCGCGGACCGGGGATCGCCTGCACGGCCGCGAACGGCGGGACGCGGACCTCGACACTGTTGCCCGGGACGTCCTCGGCGAGCCGCTGCAGCGTCCACCGGACCGCCGTCGCGACGTCGGTGCGCTGTGTGCCGCCCCCGACCACCGCGGCGAGCGCGCGCCGTCCGTCCTCGTCGTCGATCGTCCTGCGGGGCATGTCCACAGGCTAACGACGCCGATCGCAACGCGGCACCAGCGCTCGGTAGGCTGGCCGGGTGCGAATCCTCGTCCTCGGTTCCGGTGCCCGCGAGCACGCCATCGTCACGGCCCTCCTCGCGGAGCAGGCAGGGCACGTCATCACGGTCGCGCCGGGCAACGCCGGCATCGCCGCGGACGTCGAGACCGTGTCGCTCGACCCGACGAACGGAGCGCTCGTGGCCGAGTACGCGATCGAGAACGACGTCGAGCTGGTCATCGTCGGTCCGGAGGCACCGCTCATCGCGGGTGTCGCCGACCCCGTCCGCACCCGCGGCATCCCGGTCTTCGGTCCGGGCAAGGCGGCGGCGCAGCTCGAGGGGTCCAAGGCGTTCGCGAAGCGGATCATGGCCGAGGCGGGCGTCCCCACCGGCCGTCCCGTGTACGCGGGCACGGTCGACGAAGCCGTGGCCGCGCTCGACGAGCTCGGCGCACCGTACGTGGTCAAGGCCGACGGGCTCGCGGCCGGCAAGGGCGTCCTCGTGACGGAGGACCGGCAAGCAGCGGTCGACCACGCCACCTACTGGCTCCAGCACGGGCACGTCGTGGTCGAGGAGTTCCTCGACGGCGAAGAGGTCTCCCTGTTCTTCCTGAGCGACGGGCACGACGTGCGGCCGCTCAGCCCCGCGCAGGACTACAAGCGCCTCGGCGACGGCGACACCGGTCCGAACACCGGCGGCATGGGCGCCTACTCGCCCCTCCCCTGGCTCACCGACCGATGGGCCTCCGAGGACGCCTTCGTCGCCGAGGTCACCGACCTGGTCGCCCTGCCGACGGTCCGGCGTCTCGAGCACGAGGGCACGCCGTTCGTCGGTCTGCTGTACTGCGGGCTGATCGTCACCGAGCAGGGTGTCCGCGTCATCGAGTTCAACGCCCGCTTCGGCGACCCGGAGACCCAGGTCGTGCTCCCCCGCCTGGCGACCCCGCTGAGCGGCCTCATGCTCGCCGCGGCGACCGGACGGCTCGGCTCCGTGCCGGCGCCGGAGTTCCGCGCCGAGTCCGCGGTGACCGTGGTCCTCGCGAGCGAGGGCTACCCGGAGAACCCGCACACCGGTCGTCGCATCACCGGCATCGACGCCGCGAACGCGCGTCCGGGCGTCTCGGTCGCCCACGCCGCGACCGGGCTCCTCGACGGCGAGCTCGTCGCCACCGGCGGTCGCGTGCTGAGCGTCGTCGCCACCGGCGCCGACTTCGCCGAGGCCCGTGAACGGGCGTACGCCGGCCTGCACGACATCACGCTGGAGGGCGCGCAGTACCGCACGGACATCGCCGCGAAGGTCGCCCGGTGAGCGCCCCCGTCGTCGACGGCTGGCAGCACGTCGCCTCGGGCAAGGTCCGGGAGCTCTACGTCCCGACCGGCACCACCGGGGTCGCGGACGCGTCCGAACTGCTCCTCGTGGCGTCCGACCGCGTCAGCGCCTACGACTTCGCGCTCGAGCCCCCCATCCCGGGCAAGGGCGAGCTGCTGACGCGGCTGTCCCGCTTCTGGTTCGACCGGCTGTCCGACGTCCCGAACCACCTCCTGCCCGAGTCCGCCGGCGGGACCCCGGTGCCGGCCGAGGTCGCGTCGCGCTCGATGCACGTGGTGCCGCTGACGATGTTCCCCGTCGAGTGCGTGGTGCGCGGCTACCTCGTGGGCAGCGGCTGGGCCGAGTACCAGGAGTCCGGCAGTGTCTGCGGTGTGGCGCTCCCGGCCGGGCTGTCGAACGGTGACCGCCTCCCCGAGCCGATCTACACGCCCGCGTACAAGGCGCCGCAGGGTGAGCACGACGAGAACATCTCGTTCGAGCAGACGGTGGAGCTCGTGGGGCAGCAGGACGCCGAGACGCTCCGCGACCTGTCACTCCGCGTCTACTCCGAGGCCGCGGCGATCGCGCTCGAGCACGGGGTCGTCATCGCCGACACGAAGTTCGAGTTCGGTCGTGACGCCGACGTGGTCGTGCGGATCGCGGACGAGGTCCTCACGAGCGACTCCAGCCGGTACTGGGACGCCCGCGGTGCGAACCGGACCGAGTCGTTCGACAAGCAGATCGTCCGCGACTGGCTGAGCGCGAACTGGGATCGCCAGGGCACGCCGCCCGTGCTCCCCGACGAGATCGTCGAGCGGACAGCCGCCCGCTACCGCGAGCTCATCGAGCGACTCGGCGCCTGACCGACGACGTCGCGCAGGACGACGAGCCAGATCGGCGTCGGCGTCTCGGAGCGGGACGACGAGCCGGACCGGCGCCGGCGTCGCAGGGCGCGACCAGCCCGCGTCAGGCGTCGCGCGCCACGACCACGACCGTCAGGTCGTCGCCCGGGTCGTGCTCGACGGACCGGGCGCGCACCCGACCGAGGAAGTCGTCGAGGTCGGCCGCGCCGCGGTAGAGCTCCCCGAGCCGTGACAGCGACGCGAGCGTCGAGTCCCACAGCTCGAGCGCGCCGTCGCTCACCAGGACGAGCACGTCCCCGACGCCGAGGTCGAGCGACCCCGTCGTCCGGGTGAGGCCGGCGGGGTGCAGGCCGAGCGGGAGGTCGAACGAGCGGAGCACGGTCTCGGAGCCGTCCGCCCGGAGGTGCAGCACGAGCCCGTGTCCGGCGTCCGTGAACTCGAGGTGTCCGGTCGACGGTTCGAGTCGGCCGTGGAAGAGCGTGGCGAAGGACTCGGCGCGGCTGAGCTCGGGGGCGACCTGCGCCTCGAGCCCGGCGACCGCGGTGTCCGGTCGTTCGTCGCCGCGGGCGAGGAGTGCCCCGCGGATGTTCGCCGCGAGGAGTCCCGCCGACATGCCCTTGCCCATCACGTCGGCGAGCGTGACCACGAGGTCGTCGCCCGAGCGGTGCCACTCGTGCAGGTCACCGGAGACGACGCCGTGGGGCACGCTCATGCCGGCGACCCGGTACCCGGGGACGGTGACCCCGGTCGGCTCGAGCCCGGCCAGGACGGCCCGGAGGCGGTCCTCGTCGGCACCGGCGGCGAGCTCACGCTCCGCCCACACCCCGAGTTCCTCGAGCAGCGCCAGGTCGTCGTCGCCGAGGGTCCGCGGCGCCTGGTCCACGAGGCAGAGCGTCCCGACCTTGACGTCGTCGTCACCGAGCCGCAGCGGCACACCGGCGTAGAACCGGACGTTCGGGTCGTCGACCACCATCGGCATGTCGGCGTAGCGGGCGTCGGCCGTGGCGTCCTCGACGACGACCGGGCCGACCTCGCCCAGGGTCCGGCCGCAGAAGGTGTCCTGCAGCGGGATCGTCGGGTCGAACGGGGTGTCGCTCTGCTGCGACTTGATCGTCAGCACGGAGTCGCCCGCGAGGTTGAGGAAGGAGCCGGTGACCCCGAAGGCCTCCCGTGCGATGCGGGTGATCCGCTCGAACCGCTCCTCGGGACCGCTCTCCACCACGTCGAGCGCCGCGAGCAGCGCCGCCCGCCGCACGGCGTCCGGGGCGGTGGCGTTCGACGTCGAGGTGGTGAGGCTCATGCCCTCCACGGTAACGCCGCCCGCGAGCGCCCGCGTGTCCCCACAACGGAGGACGCGCACCCCCAGAGCGTGGGCGAGGGGGTCCGGCCGTGACGATTGTCACGGTGACGTCGTGACGGACGGCAGCGGTGCGGCGACCCGATCGGCGCGAGATTGGTGCCCATGAACAGCACAGGACTCCCGGACGACGCGGTCATCGCACTGCGCGGTCTCCACAAGCGCTTCGGCGCCGTGCACGCCGTCGACGGCGTGGACCTCACGATCCGTCGCGGCGAGGTCGTCGCGCTCCTCGGGCCGAACGGCGCCGGCAAGACCACGACGGTCGACCTGGCACTCGGGCTCTCCACGCCCACCGCCGGCGAGGTCCGTCTCTTCGGTGAGGACCCCCGTGCGGCGGTGGTCGACGGGCGGGTCGGGGCGATGCTGCAGGGCGGTGCGCTGTTGCCCGACATGACCGTCCGCGACGTGGTCGCCCTCGTCGGCGCCGCGCACCTGACCCCGATGCCCGTCGACGAGGCCCTCCGCCGGGCCCGGTGCACCGAGATCGCCGGACGACGGGTGAACAAGCTCTCCGGCGGGCAGCTGCAACGGGCGCGGTTCGCCGTCGCGGTCGTCTCGGACCCGGAGCTCCTCGTGCTCGACGAACCGACCGCGGCGATGGACGTCGAGGCCCGGCACACCTTCTGGTCGTCGATGCGCGAGTTCACCGACGCGGGTCGTACGGTGGTCTTCGCCACCCACTACCTCGACGAGGCCGACACCTTCGCCGACCGCATCGTCATCATGCGGTCCGGTCGCGTCGTCGCCGACGGCACCCCGACCGAGATCAAGGCCATCGCGTCCAGCCGGTCGGTCCGGTTCGCCGGCGTCGGCCCCGACGCACACGTCGCCCTGCGCGCCCTGCCGGGCGTCACCGGCCTGGAGGCACGGCACGACTCCGTCACGCTCCGCACCGACCGCAGCGACGACACGCTGCGGGCACTCCTCACCTCGTTCCCGGAGGCGCACGACGTCCAGGTGGTCGCCTCGACCATGGACGACGCCTTCCTCGCCCTCACCGCCGACCCGCAGGAGGTCTCCGCATGACCAGCGCGACCGCGACCACCGTCGCCGCTCCCGCCCTCCGTCCCCTCGCCCGCACCGTCCGGGGTCGCCTCCCGATCCGCTACGTCGCCCTCGAGACCGCCCGTCAGCTCCGCAACGTCAAGGCGATGGTGTTCACCTTCGCGATCCCGGTGGTGATGCTCCTGGTGTTCGGCGCCGCCTACGGGTCGCAGCCCGACCAGTCCACCGGCCTGCGCTACCTGACCGTCACCACGCTGCAGATGGCGTCGTACGGCGCGATGATGGCCGCGCTCAGCCAGGCCTTCGCCATCGTCAACGAGCGCTCGATCGGCTGGAACCGCCAACTCCGCGTCACGCCGCTGTCCGGCTGGGGCTTCATGGTGTCCAAGGTCATCGCGGCGATGGCGTTCGCGGCACTGTCCATCGGCATCACGATCACGGTGTCCGTGGTGGCCCTGCACGCGTCCCTCGACCCCGGGCACTGGCTCGCGGCGGCGTTCGGCATCTGGTGCGGCGTCGTCCCGTTCGCCCTCATCGCGATCCTCATCGGACAGTTCGCGAAGCCGTCGTTCGCACAGCCGCTCTTCATGGTCGTGTTCATGGGGCTCGCCATCCTCGGTGGTCTCTGGGTCCCGCTGTCGATCATGCCGAGCTGGATGGGCTCGGTCGCGCACCTGCTGCCGTCGTTCTGGCTCAACCGCATCGGCCAGATGGGTGCCGGTGCCACCGGCAGCACCGGCATGGTCGAGCCGGCGCTCGTCCTGACGGGCTGGGCGGTCGCCCTGGCCGCCGTGATCGTGTGGCGCTACCGCCGCGACGCGGCGCGCCAGTGAGCGGTGGCCCTACGCTGACCGACATGACCGACTCCCGCACCCGCCCCGTCGCCGTGAGCGACGGGGCGGAGGCGCGCCGTGCCTCCAGGCCGTCGCCCCGTTCGTTCCCGTGGGCCGTCCCGCCGGGCGCGACCGAGGACGTCATCCGCGCCGGCCGGCGCCGCTGGTACGGCGGCGCCGTGTTCGCGCTGCTGTGGCAGGTGCTCGAACTCGTCGCCGTCTGGAACGACGGCCGGTCGTTCGAGGCGCACGTCTGGTCGACGCTCGCACTGTTCGTCCTGTACGCGACGTACCTCTTCGCACCCGAGCTGATGTGGCGGAGCGGGATGCGCACCCGGGTCCTCGTGCTCGCCGGGGTCGCGGCCCTCGCCGGGCTGCTGCTGCTCGTCGTCGGGCCGCTCGCGGTCTGGACGTGGCTCCTCGTCGCCGCGCTGACCGGCTTCGTCGCGGAGCGCTTCTGGGTCGCCGGGGTGGGGATCCTCACCGTCATCGTGGCCCAGGTCGTCGTGGCCGCGTCGCTCGGGTGGGACGGCGCGGTGGCCAGCGGCCTCCTGTTCGCGCCGGTCGTGACGGTCTCGGTCGGGGCGTCGATGCTGTTCTTCGGTCGGCAGCGCGAGGCGGAGGACAAGCTCGACGTCGCACAGGACGAACTCACCCGGCTCGCCGTCGTCGAGGAACGGACCCGGTTCTCGCGCGACCTGCACGACGTGCTCGGCCACTCGCTCACCGTCGTCGCGATGAAGTCCGAGCTCGCAGGCCGGCTCGTCGACGTCGACCCCGCGCGGGCCAAGGCGGAGATGCAGGACGTCGAACGGCTCTCCCGCGAGGCGCTGCAGGGGCTGCGCCAGGCGGTCAGCGGGTACCGGGAGGCTGACCTCGAGGCCGAGCTGGTGTCCGCCCGGGCCGCGCTGACGGCCGCCGAGCTCGAGGCCGATCTGCCGGCCGACGGCACGGCGGCGGCTCGGGACGTCCGGAGCCTGTTCGCCTGGGTGCTCCGGGAGGGTGTGACGAACGTCCTGCGGCACGCGGCGGCCACCCGGGTGCGGGTGACCCTGACCCGGACGGCGCTGACGATCGAGGACGACGGGGCCGGGGCCGCCGGAGCCGGCGGCGCCGAGACCGGCGGCGCCGGGGCCGGCAGCGCCGGGGCCGGGCGGGCGTCGCTCGTGGCCGGTGTCGGCGGCAACGGGCTCCGCGGGCTGCGGGAGCGGGCCGACGCGGTGGGCGCGACCGTCACCACCGGCACGAGCGACCTCGGGGGCTTCCTGCTGCGCGTCGAACGGAAGGGCCGACGATGACCGACACGATCCGGGTGCTGCTCGCCGACGACCAGGCGCTCGTGCGCGGCGCCCTCGCCTCGCTCCTCTCCCTCGAACCCGACATCGACGTCGTCGCCCAGGTGGCCCGCGGTGACGAGGTCGTCGAGGCGGCTCGGGCATCGGGTGCCACGGTCGCCCTGCTCGACGTCGAGATGCCCGGCGCCGACGGCCTCACCGCCGCTGCCGCGCTCGCCCGGGACCTCCCGAGCTGCCGCTCCCTCATCGTCACGACCTTCGGACGGCCCGGGTACCTCCGCCGTGCCCTCGAGTCGGGGGCGGCCGGCTTCGTCGTGAAGGACACACCAGCCGAACAGCTCGCCGACGCCGTCCGACGGGTCGCCGGCGGGTTCCGCGTGGTCGACCCCGTCCTCGCCGCCGAGTCGCTCGCCGCCGGCCCCTCGCCGCTCACCCCGCGCGAGACGGACGTCCTCATCGCCTTCCGCACGAGCCCCACGGTCGCCGGGGTCGCCGCGTCACTGCACCTGTCCGAGGGCACCGTGCGGAACCACCTGTCCGCCGCCATCGGCAAGACCACCGCCCGGAACGCCACCGAGGCGCTCCGGGTCGCCGCTGACAACGGGTGGCTCCTCGGGACGGCGTAGCCTGGGTCGGTGCTCCGCCCCGTCGTCCGCCGTCCGCTCCGCCGTGTCGCCACGTCGCTCGTGCTCGGTGCTGCCGCTGCGCTGACCCTGGCGGGCTGCGGCGCCCACGACTCGACCGGGCAGATCACGGTCACGGTGTCGGGGAACGCCGCGCAGCGCCCCTACGAGGTGAAGGTGTTCGCCGCGACGGGCAAGCTCGCCGAGCACCAGCGGGTGTTCCCGGGCGGCACGGCGGCGTTCGCCGGGGTCCCCCTCGGCGAGGTCACCGTCCGTGCGGCGGACCTCTGCACGCAGCACGCGACGGTGTCGAACGGATCGGTGGCGACCGTCACGCTGACGACGACGGGTTGCTGAGCGGCTGTCAGCCGATCGTCCCGCCCGCGGCCACGCTGCGGAGCGGTCAGCCGCGCCGACCGGCCGTCCGGGCGAGGGTCTCGCGGGGGCTCTCCCCGAAGCGGGCTCGGTACGCCGCGGCGAAGCGCCCGAGGTGCGCGAACTGCCACCTGTGTGCGACCTCACGCACGGTGACGATCCGGCGGCCGCCCGTCGCGAGCTCCAGGTGCACCCGGTCCAGCCGGGCCTCGCGCAGGTAGTGCATCGGCGTGATCGCGAGCCGCCGGCGGAAGAGGTCCTGCAGGCCCCGCTCGCTCAACCCGCACGCGTCCGCGATGTCCGCGACCGTGATCGGGTCGCTCGCGTGCTCGTGCACGAAGGCGATCGCGCGGTGCATGCGCTGCTCGACGTCCGACCGCGCACGGGTGTAGGTGGAGAGGACGACCCTGGCCACACGGCGCTTGAGCGCTCGACGCTCGGCGTCCGGGAGCTCGTCGTCGAGCACCCGGTCGACGGCGTCGCGCAGCAGCGTCCGCAGGGGCTCGGTCCGGTTGTCGGTGAGGTCCGGCTGCACGAACCGGAACGACTCGTCCGCGTCGCCGAGCAACGCCGGTGCGACGTGCAGGAGCGTCATGGCCGTGGCGTCCGTCTCGAAGGCGTAGGCCACCGGCGCGGAGAGCACCACGGGCTGCCCGGGACGGACCTCCCAGCGTTCGCCGTCGTCCGCGGTGACGACGGCGTGCCCGTCCGCGAGCCAGAACACGACGTGGTCGGGGCGCGGTCCGATGGTGCCGGCCTGTGGGCCGTTCGTCCGGATTCGCCGCACCGAGAGTTCGTCGTCGCCGCCGGTCTGGTACTCGAACGCAGCATCGTCCGTCGGCATGGGGAGCACGCTACCGGGTGGGCGCTCCGACCACGACACCCCCGAACGCGCCGCAGTGAGGTCGCGGCTCGCACCTTCAGCGCATCCCGCCCGTACCGGTCAGCGCGTCGCCCGGTCGGGGACCCGGTCCCACTCGTCGCCGTAGCGGGACAGCACCGTCCACCGGGACACGGGCCACGTCGTGATGAACGCGCGTCCCACCACGTCGTCGACGGGCACCGAGCCGTGCGCCCTGCTGTCGGCGGAGTCGTACCGGTTGTCGCCCATCACCCAGATGTGGTTCTTCGGCACCGTGATGTCGAAGTCGGTCCCGGAGACCCGGTCGGATCCGGCTTCGCGGACGACGTACGGCTCGTCCACGGCCTTCCCGTTGACCGAGAGCCGCCCGTCGGCCCCGCAGCAGGACACCCGGTCGCCCGGGAGCCCGATCACCCGTTTGATCAGGTCGTCGCCCTGGCCGGTCCCGAGCCAGCCGCCCGGGTCCGTGAAGACGACGACGTCACCGCGCTGCAACGGCACGAGCCCGGGGACGAGTTCGTTGACGAGCACCCGGTCGCCCACGAGGAGGGTGTTCTCCATCGACTCCGACGGGATGTAGAACGACCGGACCAGGAACGTCTTGACGAGGAACGAGGCGATCAGCGCCGCGACGACGATGATCGCCAGGTCGCGGAGGAAGCGCCAGCCGCTCCGCTGCTTCGCGTTGCCCTCGGTCGTCGCACCACTCGTCGCGTCACTCAATGCGTCAGCACCACCTTCACGAGTCCGATCACGAACGCGACCGCGGCGAGCACGATGCCGCCCCAGAGCCCGAGGAACGTCGGACGCGCCCCCGAGAACCGCTGCATGAACACGCCGACGAGCCCCATGCGCACGACGAGGATGACGACCGCGGCGATCTGCGCCCACTCCGCCGGGAGCCACCCCACCCAGGCCGCGGCGTACAGCACGGCCGGGATGAGGCCGGAGGTCGCGATCGGGTTGGCGTTCCGAGCGATCACCACCGCGCTCTCGCGTCGGACGTCGTCGTCGGTGTCGCGGTCCGCGCCGATCCCGTGTGCGACGAGGTGCGCCAGGACGTGTGCCAGGTAGGTCAGCACCGCCGTCGCGAGCACCGTCAGCACCGCCGCGCCGTGCTCGATCTCGGCCGGACCGACGGCGATGGCGGCGCTGAGCACGGTGATGTTGCCGTAGATGTACGACGACATCCGATCGCGGACGTGCTCGACCGGCAGGTCTCGCGGGTCCGGACGTCGTGGCATCCGTCCATCATGGCCTCACCGCACCGGTCCTCGCCGACAGGACGCCGAGTGCGATGCGATCCGTCGCCGTCTCGGACCCATTTGGTTGACGCGTCAACCAAATGGGTCGACACTTGATCCATGCAGACCCAGGACCTCCTCGCCGGCGACACCGGCATGGGCGCGGTCACGCTCCGCGTGGCCGACCTCGACCGCATGACGGCCTTCTACACCGAGGGCGTCCGGCTCAGCATCCTGACGTCGGACCACGGGCGGACGGTCCTCGGCCGCGGAGTCGTGCCGATCCTCGTGCTCGAGCACGCGCCCGAACTGCAGCACGCCGGCGCGCACGAGGCCGGACTCTTCCACACCGCGGTGCTGTTCGACACCCGCGCCGACCTCGCCGCTGCGCTGTACTCCGTCGCCACGCGGTACCCGCAGTCGTTCACCGGCAGCGCCGACCACCTCGTCAGCAACGCGTTCTACTTCACCGACCCCGAGGGGAACGGCGTCGAGCTCTACTGGGACCGGGACCGCACCGAGTGGTCGTGGACGCACGGCACCGTCGACATGGCCACGATCTTCCTCGACCCGAACGCCTTCCTCCGCGAGCACCTCACCCAGGACGCCCTCGACGACGCCGCCGCACGGCCCGGACGCGTCGGCCACGTGCACCTCTCCGTCGGCGACGTCGCCACGGCCAAGGCCTTCTACGTCGAGCAGCTCGGCTTCGCGACGACCGCCGGGTGGGGCGAAGCGCTGTTCGTGTCGGCCGGCGGCTACCACCACCACATGGCGATGAACACGTGGAACTCCCGCGGCGCCGGCCGTCGGCAGCTGGCCCTCGGCCTCGGCCTGGTGCGCATCGAGGTCCCCGGCACGGACGACCTCGGCTCCCTGACCGAGCGCATGCGCCACCACGGTGTCCAGCTGGCCGACGACGGACGGACGGTCGCGTTCGAGGACCCGTGGGCGAACCGCATCGAGGTCAGCGCGCCCGGTCGGGACTGACCGCTCCGTAGTGAACCGGGAGGCGCGGGCCGAGCGGTCTCATCGCTCGCCTCCACCCGCCGCCTCACCGCGTTCGGAAGTAGCGGTGCAGCGCGCGCTCGCGGACGCAGCTCGCCGCCGCCGCGCCGCCCGCGAGCGTCGCGATGAACCCGACCGCCGCGACCTCGCACGCTCCGAGGACGATCGGCAGCGCGTCGTCCGGCGGGAGCCCCCGCGTCACCACAGCGCTGACCGCGACCGGAGCGAGAACCGCCACCCCGGCCCAGACCGCGTGTTGCAGGACGGTCCCGAGCACCTGCGCGCTCCGTGGCACCCCGACGTGCAGGTCCGCGGCCAACGAGAGACGCCGACGCAGCACCGCGGCTCCGCCGACCGCGACACCACTGAGCGCCGCAGCACCGAGCGGGACGGTGACGTACACCTCCCCGGACGGCGTGAAGACCGCGCCGGGCCGCGGGTTGAGCTGACCGAGGGTCGGAGGGTCTTCGTCCTCGGCGCCGGTCGATGCGAGCACCGTGCGGCGGAGCATCTGCACGGTCGCGTCGCGCTGGGGCCAGACCGTCACCCAGCACGCGTCGTACGCGCGCCCGTCGTCCACCGCCTGCGCCAGGAGCGCATGTTCGAGGTCTGGGTCTCGTCCGTCGTCCGGGTAGGCGAACGACCCCGCCACGGGCGCGGTCGTGCCGTCGACCAGGACGAGTTCCTCCCCCGGGCGCGTCCCGAGCGACTCGCGCACCGACGGGGAGAGCACGACGCCCGGCCGCTCGGCGCTCGCACCAGCGCCGAGGACACGGAGCATCCCGGGCGTGACCTCGTAGGTCGGGACCGCCGACCCGGGCAGCGACGCCGCCACTGCCCCGTGCTCGACCCGTCGAAGGGCACCGGAGGCCACGACACCCTCGGATGATGCGAGCGCGTCGCACGCACGGCCGTCGATGCGCCCCTCGGCGCGCTGCACCGTGGTCGCAGCCCCGCTCGCGACGTACGCCGCCGCCGACCGGACGTCGCCCGCGAGATCTGCGGTACGGATCCCCACGATGCCGGTCAGGAGCACACCGAAGACCATCGCCCACGTGCCGGCCCACGACGCCCCGGACGCCACGTCGCGCCAGGCTTCCCGGCAGACCTCCGCGATGCGCATGCGCCCCGTCCCTGGCGACGATCTCACCGATGACTCCCGAGGTCGAGCACGTCGTCACAGGCGGCCCTCGTGTCGTCGTCGTGCGTCGCGACGACCACCGCGGTCCCGGTACCGGCGAGCGCCCCGATCGCCCTGTTCACCTCGGCAGAGGTCGCGCGGTCGAGTTGCGCCGTCGGCTCGTCGACGAGCATGAGGTCCGGGGCGGTCGCGATCCCGCGGGCGAGCATCAGCCGCTGCGCCTCACCACCGGAGAGCTCCGCGAACCGCGCGTCGACCCGATCGCCCAGCGCGAACCGGTCGAGCACGTCGCAGGCCACCAGGTCCGCGGTCCGGCGGTCGAAGCCCCGGGCGACGAAGGGCAGCGACACGTGGTCCAGGACACGGCGCCGTGCGACGCCGTGCGGGTTCTGGAACACCCAGAGCGGACGACACGTCGACGGACGGTGCACGGTGCCGTCGGTGGGTTGGAGCATGCCCGCGATGATCGCCAGCAGCGTCGACTTGCCCGAGCCGCTCGGCCCGACCAACGCGGTGACGGTGCCCTCGGCGAACGTCCGGTCCACTCCACTGAACAGCCGGACACCGTTCGACCACACGTGCCCGACGCCCTCGAGCATCACCGGCACGGACGCCCTCGATCCGGCACTGCCCGCACCCGGTCCAGCGCCCCACCGTCCCGCGGGCGCACGAAGGACTGTCCGAGTTCGGACCCGAGCACCTCGACGGTCACCGGCGCGCCGGTGGTCGGCTGCACGCACGCCGTGGCCCCCTGGATCGCGTACAGCGCACTCGGCGGGAGGACCTGCACGGTCCTGGGCCGGCGGAGCGCCCAGGTCGCTGAGATCGTCGGCACCCCGTCGGCCGAGGCGACGGTGGCCGCGTACTCCGGGAGGGCGGCGATCGCGGCGAGGGAAACAGTCGACGTGACCACACCGCCGTCGTCGACCTCGACGGTGGTCCCGCTGATGCGCAGGTCGCGCGCCCCGGGCACGGGGTCGATCGGTAGTGAGTCGAGTCGCGCGCCGCGGAGCTCGGCCGGGAGCTCCGCGAGCACACCGTCCGCGCCGACGGCCGCGCCGACGGTCGCCGTACAGGATCGGACCGTCTGCTCGGCCGCGGGCACCCAGCTGAACAGGGCGCGGGGAAGGATGTCTGCCCCCTCCCCCGGTCGGACTCCGCGCTCTGCGAGGAACCGGACCGCCGACCGGAGCGTGCCCCGTCCCAGGATGCCGTCCTCACTGAGCCCGGCACCACCGACGTTGAGCGCCCGCTGCAGCCCGCGCACGTCGTCGCCGCGGTCGTCCAGCTCCAGGTCACGCCACAGCGGGACGTCCGTGGCCAGCGCGATCACCGCCTCACCGTCGATCGTCGCCAGGACGTCACCACTGCGGAGCACCGCTCCCGTGGAGCACGTCGACGACGTCACCGTGCCCGCTCTCGCGGTCACGACGGCCCGTGGCGCCCCGGTGTCGAGCGCGACCTGGACCTGTCGCTCGTCGGCGTCCTCGCGGTCGGTGACCCGGACGGTCGACGCAGGGGTGGCGGTGCGGAGCGACGACGGAGGCTCGGCGGGGAACGCCACGACCACCGTCGTGGCGGTCCCCGCTGCGACCACCATCGCCACGAGTCCGACGACCGTCGCCGAGGGGAGCCCCCTCACGGCGTCCGCCAGAGCCCGAGCGGATCGAGGCGGCACTGCACGGCAGCGTCGGCGGTCTCGTCGAACGGGAACGAACCGGCCTCGTAGTCGGCTCGCCATCGTTGCTCGGTGTACTCACTTCCCACCAGGCCCGTATCACGCAGGCAGGGCACCGTAATCGTCGCTTCGTCCAGCCGATCAGGATTCCGACGCGTCTCGGAGAAGAGGTAGGTGACGTACTCGTCGGACTTCCGCTCACAGGATCGGAGGACGGGATCGGACCGTTCGAAGAAGTCGTCCGGATATCGATCGTCGAGGGACTGCAACTCGAACCCGCCGTCCGGGTCGTAGTCGATCCCGAAGCCGGAGTCGGCAAGACACCGGCCGACACGATCGTGCGCCGCCTCGACTTCCTCGCTGGACACCGCACCGTCGGCGAGGATCCGCGCTTCGAAGGGCGAGACGTCGTCGGCAAGTGCCGCCCCGAAGTCGTCTGCCCACGGCCCGGCCTCCTCGAGTGCGGCCGTCGACCCCGGCGTCGGACCGCCGGTCGCCGTACTCGCGCAACCCGAGGCGACGAGGACTGCGATGCAGGCAGCCGCGACGCCGAGTGCGCCGCGACCGCTCCGAACGCGGTCCACCTACCGTGCCGTCATGCCGTAGGAGACCACGTTGGCCCAGCACAGCTTCTGTCGGGAGATCTTCCCCTTGCCCACCCACTCCCCGTACTTCGACGGTGCGTTCTTGATCGCGTTCCAGTGCCGCGCGCTGGAACAGCTGTTGTTCTTCCCCTGCATGAGCGTCACGGAGCCGTAGCAGGCAGCCTTCGCCTCGGGCGCTGTGGCAGTGTCCACCGCGACCCCTCCGGCGACGACGGTCCCGAGCACGGCCACCCCGAGCAACACGTTCTTGATCGACATCGATCTCCCCTTCGCATGACGTGTGATGTATCAACGTCAACGTACAGATCGTGTGAGCCGTTCGCAAGCTGCTGCGGGCAGACTGGCCAAGTGACTGACGACACCCGGTGGGAGGTGGTCGAGGAGAGCGCACTGACGCTCGCCGACCACGAGGCGATCACGGCACTGCTGGCGCAGGCGTTCCCGGACTGGTCGCACTGGTTCGTGGGCAGCCGAAGCTGGAGCGGCATGCAGCCCGAACGCCGGGTGATCGCCCGGGACGACGACGGAGTGGTCCTCGCGCACGTCGGGATCCGACGGATGTTCGTCACCGTCGGCGGCCGCGACGTCCTCGTCGGCGACACCGGTCTCGTCGCCGTGAGTCCGCGCCTCCAGGGCACCGGGATGGGCCGCGACCTGATGGAACGCGCGCGAGGTGTCCTCGAGGGACTCGCGGTCCCGTTCGGCTTCCTCGGCACCGGCGAGGACCGCGTCCCGTTCTACGCGAAGGTCGGCTGGCAGGTGTTCGACGACGTCGTGACCGACTACACCGCGTTCACCGCGGAGGGCGCGGGGATGCCGATGACCGAACAGGGCGGCTGGATGGTCCTCCCCGTGGCCGCGCCCCTCGAGGACTGGCCCGCCGGACCGGTCCACCTGAACGCCCAGCAGGTCTAGCGAGGGTCTCCCACGGCTCGACGAAACGCGCGCGTTTCGACGCGACGCGCGTCGATCGACGCACGCGGGGTCGGAACGCGCGCGTTTCGTGGCCTCACGCGGCCCCGCGACGGACGGGAGGCACGGTGCCAGCTGGCACCGTGCCTCCCGTCCGTCAGGTGGTGGGGCGGGGCTTACGCCCCTGCACTGACTGGGCTACGCCTCGACCGCGACCTTCTCCGGGTCCTCGTTCGATCCCGGCGCGCTCGGAGCGACGGCGGCGCGCACGCGCGCCCCGAGGTCGGCGTCGACGTTCGTCCAGTAGGCGAACACGCGCTCGCGCAGGTCGTCGCGGGTCACCTTCGAGACGTGACCGGCGATGTTCCCGACGAGGCGCTCACGCGCGGCGTCGTCGAGCACCTCGCGGTAGAGGGTGCCGGCCTGTCCGAAGTCGTCGTCCTCCGGGTGCAGGGTCGCCGCGGAGCGCTGGAGCGCACCGTCCGACTCCCAACCCGGAACCTCGTCGGTGGCGGCGGGGTCGGCGTGGGCGCCACCGAGCGAGTTCGGCGCGTACACCGGCACCTCCGACTTCTGGAAGTCGAAGCGCATGGCGCCGTCCTTCGAGTACGAGTGCACCTCGTTCTTCGGGGCGTTCACCGGCAGCTGCGCGTGGTTCGTGCCGACGCGGTAGCGGTGGGCGTCCGCGTAGCTGAAGATGCGCGCGAGGAGCATCTTGTCCGGGCTCGCCGCGATGCCGGGCACGAAGTTCGACGGGGCGAAGGTCGCCTGCTCGATCTGCGCGAAGTAGTTCTCCGGGTTGCGGTTGAGCTCGAGCTCGCCGACCTCGATGAGCGGGTAGTCCGCGTGCGGCCACACCTTCGTCAGGTCGAACGGGTTGAAGCGGTAGGACTCGGCGTCCGCGTACGGCATGACCTGCACCTTGAGGGTCCACTTCGGGAAGTCCTCGCGCTCGATCGCGGCGTGGAGGTCGCGGATGTGGAAGTCGGCGTCCTCACCGGCGATGCGGTCGGCGTCCTTCTGCGTGAGGGTCTTGTGGCCCTGCTGCGTGATGAAGTGGTACTTCACCCAGAAGCGCTCGCCGTCGGCGTTGATCCACTGGTAGGTGTGCGAGCCGAAGCCGTCCATCTCACGCCACGAGGCGGGGAGGCCGCGGTCGCCCATCAGCCACGTCACCTGGTGCGCCGACTCGGGCGACAGCGTCCAGAAGTCCCACTGCATGTCGTGGTCGCGGAGGTGCGAACCCGGCAGGCGCTTCTGCGAGCGGATGAAGTCCGGGAACTTGATGCCGTCGCGGATGAAGAACACGGGGGTGTTGTTGCCGACGAGGTCGTAGTTGCCCTCTTCGGTGTAGAACTTCAGCGCGAAGCCGCGGGGGTCGCGCCAGGTGTCCGGGGAGCCCTGCTCGCCGGCGACGCTCGAGAAGCGCACGAGCGTCTCGGTCTGCTTGCCCGGCTGGAGGAACGCGGCGCGGGTGTACTGCGACACGTCGTGCGTGACGGTGAACGTCCCGAACGCGCCGCCGCCCTTGGCGTGGACGACACGCTCCGGGACGCGCTCGCGGTTGAACTGGGCGAGCTTCTCGACGAGGTAGTGGTCGTGCAGCGCGAGGGGGCCGTCGGCGCCGACACCCATCGAGTGCTGGTCACTGGAGACCGGAGCCCCGCTGTTGGTCGTGGTGGTGGGGGTGCCGGCCGGCTGGCCGGTCGTCGTGTTCTGGTCGGACACGGTTCCTCCTCGGAACGTTGGTTCGGTCAGGGTGCTCGGGTTGCTCGTGGTCCCGGTTCGGAGCCGGGAGGTGGGATCGCCTGTCAGGGCCGGTTGGTCGCGGTGCCTGCGTCGACGGGGGCCGGGGCGTCGTCGCCCGGTGCGCCCTCGGCCGGGCCGCCCTCGGCCGGTGCGTCGTCCCGCTCGGCCGCAGCGCAGCGCTCGCAGATCCCCCAGTAGGTGACCTCGGCCGTGGCGACCGCGAAGCCGTGCGTCTCCGACGGCGTCAAGCACGGCGCGTGCCCGACGGCGCAGTCGACGTCCTCGATGGCGCCGCACACGGTGCAGACGATGTGGTGGTGGTTGTCGCCGGTCCGCCGTTCGTAGCGTGCGGGACTGCCGGCGGGCTCGATGCGGCGGACGAGCCCGACCCCGGTCAGTGCGGCGAGCACGCCGTACACCGCCTGGTGACTCGTCGTCGGGAGCTCGGCCGAGAGCGCGGAGACGATGGCGTCCGCGGTGGCGTGCGGCATCCGCTCCGTCGCGCGCAACACCGCGAGGCGCGGAGTCGTGACGCGCAGGCCCGCGGAGCGCAGCAGCTCTGCATCCTCCACACGCGCTCCTTCTCTTGCAGCAGTCAAGACAACTCGTCCAGCGTAGCACCAGTCCCCGACCGACCAGGGACCGAACGGTCGGACATGAACGCAACAACAGACACCGCGACCTCCGCCGTCCCGCACTCGCCGCGCCTTCCGGTGCGCCTCGCCGCGGAGGCCGCGGGCACGTTCCTCCTCGTCCTCGCGCTCATCGGCGCGGCGAACTACACGGCCGTCTTCCCCGACGAGCACAACACCCTCGGCGTCGGCCTGCTCGGCGTCGCCCTGACGCTCGGGCTCACCGTGATGATCGGGGCGAGCGCCTTCGGCCCGATCAGCGGCGGGCACTTCAACCCCGCGGTCACGGTCGGTCTCGCGGTCGCGGGGCGACACCGCTGGGCCGAGGTCGTGCCGTACGCGATCGCCCAGGTCGTCGGCGGGACGATCGGAGCCGGCGCGCTGCTGCTCATCGCGGGTCAGGGCAGCGGGGGCTTCCTCGCAGCGACGCTCGACGGGGGCTTCGCCTCGAACGGCTTCGGGTCGCAGAGCCCCGCGGGGTTCTCGCTGCTCGGCGTCGCCGTCGGGGAGACCCTGGCGACGGCCCTGTTCGTCACCGTCATCCTGCGGGTGACCGGGAGCGCGGGCAGCGCGGTACCGGCACCCCTGGTCATCGGGGCGACGCTCACGGTGCTGCTCCTCACGCTCATCCCGGTGTCGAACGCCTCCCTCAACCCGGCACGCTCGTTCGCCACCGCGGTGTTCGCGGGTCCGGAGTGGCTCACGCAGTGGTGGGTGTTCCTGGTGTTCCCCGTCCTCGGCGCGGTCCTCGCCGGGCTCGGTGCCCGGGTACTGAGGCGCGCGTAGGCCCCGGGCGACGAGCGGCCGACCACGGACCGTCGGGAGCCGTGACCCGTTGCATGCCGGTGGCGGCATGCAACGGGTCACGAAACGGCGGCGATCAGCTGGGGCGGAGCTGTGGACGCCCTCGGCGGCGGTAGCGTCCGAGCATGTCCTCGCAGCAGAGCGTGCCGGAACGGGCACACACCGCACAGGACGTCCGGGGGATCATCGCGCAGCGGGACCTGGTTGTCGACCTCATCAGGACCGCGTGCGTCGTCCTCGTCGTCTTCGTGCACGTCACGATGGTCGGGGTCGGCACGTCGGACGGCGGCATCGCGGTCACGAGCCCGCTCCAGGAGCTCGACTGGTACGTCGCCGCGACCTGGATCGGTCAGGTCATGCCGCTGTTCTTCGTCGTCGGTGGCTTCGCGAGCATCGTCGGCTGGCGCAGCACCATGACCCGCGGGGGCGGAGCCCGGGACTGGTGGGCCACCCGGCTCGTCCGGCTCTTCCGACCCGCGGTACCGCTGTTCGTCGTGCTCGCCGCGGGACTCGGCGCCGCCACCGTCGCCGGCACGCCCGCCGACCTCCTGGCCGAGGTCGCGTTCGGCATCGGCTCCCCGCTCTGGTTCCTCGCCGCCTACGGCATCACGCAGTGCTGCCTGCCGCTCATGGTCCGCCTGCACGAACGTGCTCCGTGGCGGACCCTCGCCGCCCTCCTCGTGCTCGCGGCCGCGGTCGACGCCGTCCGTCTCGCGACCGGCGTGGCGGAGGTCGGCCTGCTCAACCTCGGCCCGGTGTGGTTGTTCGCGCAGCAGCTCGGGTTCCTCTGGGCGGACGGTTGGTTCGCCCGGAGGTCTCGCGCGCTGCTCGTCGCCGTCGCGGCCGCCGCGTACCTGGCCCTCGTGCCGATGACCTCGGTGGGGCTCTGGGCACCGGACATGCTGCAGGACCTCAACCCGCCGATGCTGCCGCTCGCGTTCCTCGCGGTCGCCCAGGCGTGCCTCGTGCACCTCGTCCACGGGCCGCTCACACGTCTGATGCGGACGCGTGCGGCGCAGGCCTCGGTGTTCCTCGTCGGCCGGGACGGCATGGCGATCTACCTCTGGCACCTGCCGCTGTTCATCGCGCTCAACGGTTGGGCGCTCCTCGTCGGTCTGCCCTTCCCCGAGCCGGGCGGCGCCGTCTGGTGGGCGACCCGCCCCGTCACGCTCGTCGTGCTGCTCGGGGTCGCCATCGCCGTCGCCCGGGCGCTCCGGTGGTTCGACCGCCCACTCCCCCGCCTCGTGCCCGGGACCGACCGTCCAGCCTGGCCGGTCCTCGTCGTCGCGGCGCTCTGCACCGTCGGCCCGGCCTTCGCGGTCATGCAGCTGCACCTCTCGTTCCCGGTCGCCCTGACGGGTGCACTCCTCGTACCGCTCGGAGTCTGGCTGCTGACACGGACCACCCCGGCGGCGGGCGTCACCCGGATCTGAACCGGTTCTCACCCCCGGGGAGCACCGGAGGGACCTCGGTCGCGCACGCCGGGCGGAGGATGACTGCGGCAGCACGATCCGCAGGAGGCACCCCACGCCGTCGACACCCGAGTTCTGGTCCACGTGGCGGTTCGATCCGCTCGCGGCCGCGATGATCTGCGTCGCCGCGGTCGCCTACGGCTGGTGGCTGGTCGGCGCCGTCCGCCGCGGAGTCCGGTGGCCGTGGTGGCGGACCCTCGCGTTCGTCGTCGCACTCGCACTGTTCGGGGTCGCGCAGTTCGGCATCGTCGGCGTCTACGCCGAGCGCCTCCGGTGGGCCTTCGTGCTCCGGCTGGCGGTGCTCTTCTTCGCGGTCCCCACCTTCGCCGCGTTGGCCGCACCCGTCTCGTTGCTCCGGACGGGAGGCCCGGATCGCCTCGCGCGGGCAGCCACGGCCGCCCTCCGGTCGCGTCCGGTCCGGGTCCTCGGCAACGCGATCGTGTCGCCGCTGGTCGCCCTCGCGATGTTCTGCGTGCTCCTGACCCCACTGTCGGCGGCGATCCGGACGTCGCCGGTGTGGGCGGTGGCGATCACCGTGCTCGTTCCGGTGCTCGGGTTCGGGTTGCTCGCTCCCCTGTCCGAGCCCGGGATCCTGCGGTCGTCGACGTTCGTGACCGTGGAGTTCCTGCTGGCGTTCGTGGAGCTCATGCTCGACGCGATCCCGGGCATCGTCCTGCGGATCACGAACCACGTGCTGGACGGAGCGACCACGGTGCTCGTCGGGAAGGCCTGGTACCCGTCGCCGTTGCAGGACCAACACCTCGCCGGCGACCTGCTGTGGTTCATCGCCGAGGTCGCGGACATCCCGGTCCTCATCTCGCTCTTCGTCCGGTGGCAGCGGACCGACCGCCGCGAGGCCCGCGCCGTCGACGACCTCACCGACGAGGAGATGGCGGCGCTCACCCGGGCGCACCTCGAGCGGCGCGGGTAGTCGGCGGCCGGTGCCGTGGCCGCGGCCGCGGGCACGGGCAAGGCCGCGGGCACGGGCACGGCCACGGGCACGGGCACGGGCACGGCCGCGGGCACGGGCAAGGCCGCGGGCACGGGCACGGGCACGGCCGCGGATCCGCGGTCACGGCGGCGGTCGCGGTCGTGCGACCTGATCGACATCGCGCGCGTCGATCGACACGTGTTTCGTCGCTCGATGCGCCCGCATCCGATGCACGGGCATCTTTCGACGCCGCGCGTGTCGATCGACGCGTGCTTCGTCGCTCCCGCACCGCGGCGAGCGGCCACCGACCCGCCGCGGCGTGCGGCCACCGACGGACGCGGCTGCCCACGGTCACCGACTCGCTCGGCGACACCACGACGAACGACGAACGACGTCGCCGCTGTCGTTCGACAACGGCGACGTCGTTCGGGATCGGTCGCTCGCGCAGGCTCGGTCCGGCCCGGGCTACGCCTCGGCGTGCCGCCCGTGGTGGTCGGTCGCGGCGAGCTCGGCCTCGGGGGTCTCCGGGGCGGCAGCGGCCGCGTGCACACCGTGGCGCTCCGTGCCCGCAGCGGCGGTCGCGGACGACGGCGCGGCGGCGGTCGCCTGGGCGTCCTGCGTCGCGACCGAGCCCGTCTGGTGCCACGCGACGGTCTGCTTCGGCTTCGCGAGGAACAGTGCCGCGACGATGCCGACGAGCAGCACCAGCGCCGGCAGGGCGAGCGACTGCCCCATCGCCGTCGCGAACGGCTGCTGCAGGAAGTCCGGCAGCGTGCCGACCTGCTGCTCGGCCCCGCCACCCGTCGAGCCGCCCGAGCCGGACGGGAAGTTCGCCGTGATCCGGGCCTCGATCAGCGCGGCGATGCCGGCCGAACCGAGGACGGCACCGATCTGGCGCGTGGTGTTGTAGACGCCCGAGCCGGCGCCCGCGAGCTTCGGCGGGAGGTTGCGCGTCGCCGAGACGGACAGCGGACCCCACATGCAAGCGTTCGCGAGGCCGAGCAACGTCGAGGGCAGGAGCACCCAACCCCAGGCCGCGCCCGATGCGAGCAGCGAGCCGAACCAGAACAGGGCGCCCGAGAAGCACGCGAGGCCGAACGCCGCGACCCAGCGGAGGCTCCACCGGTTGAGGTTCTTGCCGACGAGCGGCGCGAGGCCGGCGGACAGGACGGCCTGCGGGACGAGCAGGAGCGCCGCCGGGGTCGGGCTGAACGTCAGCACGTCCTGGGCCCACAGCATGATCGGCAGCGCGAACGACGAGATCGCGACGCCCACCGAGGTGATGGCGATGTTCGCGAGCGTGAAGTTGCGGTCCTTGAAGAGCCCGAGCGGCAGCAGCGGCTCGCCCTTCTGCACGCCCTGCCACACGACGAACGCGGCGAGGACGACGACGCCGGCGACGATCAGCGACCAGACCGAGATCGGACCGGTGATGGTGCCCCAGTCGTAGGTCTCGCCCTCCTGGATGCCGAAGACGAGCAGGAACATGCCGGCCGCGCTCAGGACGATGCCGAGGTAGTCGAACCGGTGCCCGTGCCGCTCGAACGACGGGACGAAGCGCTGCGCGAGCACGAACGCGACGACGCCGACGGGGACGTTCACGAAGAAGATCCACTCCCAGCCGAAGCCGTCGACGAGCAGCCCGCCGACGATCGGGCCGACGAGCGACGCGACACCGGCGACGGCGCCCCAGAGGCCCATCGCCGCGCCGCGGTTCTGCGGCGGGAAGATGCGCGTGATGACCGCCATCGTCTGCGGGGTCATCATCGCGGCACCGAGGCCCTGGACGACGCGGGCGAGGATGAGCACCTCGATCGACCCGGCGAGGCCGCACCACAGGCTCGACAGCGTGAACACCACGAGGCCGGTCTGGTACAGCACCTTCGGGCCGAAGCGGTCACCGAGCCGCCCCGTGATGAGCAGCGGCACCGCGTACGCGAGCAGGTAGGCGCTCGTCACCCAGATCACCGAGTTGATGTCGGCGTCGAGCTTCGCGGCGATGGTCGGGGTCGCGACCGACACGATGGTCGAGTCGACGAGGATCATGAAGAAGCCGACGACCAGTGCCCAGAGGGCGGGCCACGGCTTCTTCTCGGTGCCCGTGTTCCGGGTGGTCGGCGTCGCGCCGGTGGTGGTCATCGAGTGTGTTCCTTCGTCTCGTCGTCTGCTGTGGTGGGGACGGCCGGGCCGTCCCAGGGGAGGTCGCCGCGCTCGATGCGGTCGGCGGTCGCCGAGAGCCACTCGATCTGCGCGGTGAGCATGGCACGGACGTACGACACGTCCAGCCAGAAGCGATCGGCCAGGCGCTTGGCCTGGAGGCCCGTGGCGGCTTCGTCGTACCCCTCGCGTTCCGCGCGGAGTGCCTCGGCGCGTGCGCGGAGGGCGGTCGCCGCGTCCTCGGCGCTCAGGTTGTCGACGTGGGACACCGCGAGCTGGAACTCCGGGTACTCGTCGGCCGGCTCGGCGATCATCCGTCGGAGGCCGTCCTCGAGCGCAGCACGGCCGTGGTCGGTGATCGCGTAGGTCGTCCGTTCCGGACGGTTGCCCTCGCGCGCGGTCCCGAGTGCCTCGGCGTACCCGAGCTCCACGAGGCGGCCGATCTGGTGGTAGAGCGTGCTCGGCCGGACCTTGACGTTCTGGTCCTCGCGACGCTGCAGCATCGTCTGGAACATCTCGTACGGGTGCATCGGGGCCTCGGCGAGGAGCCCGAGCGCGGCGAACGCGAGCGGCGTGAGCGACGCCATCCGTGCCTCCAGTCCGATGTTCGAGTGCGACTATTCGACTTGGAATATACGCCTTGGACGAGTTCTCCACAACCGGTCGGGCGCGCCGCGCCCGCCGCCTAGACTGTTCTCGTCCCACCCATCCCCGAAGTGCTGGAGTGAACACGTGCCAACGATCGTCGTCGAGGTCATGCCCAAGGCCGAGATCCTCGACCCGCAGGGCAAGGCGGTGGGCAACGCGCTCGCCCGTCTCGGCAAGGCCGACCTGACCAACGTCCGCATCGGCAAGCGCTTCGAGGTGGCCGTCGACGGCCCCGTCGACGACGCCAAGCTCGCCGAGGTCCGCGAGATCGCGGCCGACGTCTTCTCGAACGCCGTGATCGAGGACGTCGTCTCCGTCACCGTGCAGGACGCGTGACGCGGATGCGCATCGGCGTCATCACGTTCCCGGGCTCGCTCGACGACCGCGACGCCCAGCGCGCGGTCCGCCTGGCAGGAGCCGACCCCGTCGCGCTCTGGCACGGCGACCACGACCTCCAGGGTGTCGACGCGATCGTGCTCCCCGGCGGGTTCTCCTACGGCGACTACCTCCGTGCCGGAGCGATCGCCGCGAAGGCCCCGATCATGGCCGAGGTCATCGACGCGGCCGGCAAGGGCGTGCCCGTGCTCGGCATCTGCAACGGGTTCCAGATGCTCGCCGAGGCCCGCCTGGTGCCCGGAGCACACACCCGCAACGCGCACCAGCAGTTCATCCGGCGCGACCAGAAGCTCCGCGTCGAGACCAGCGCCACGGCGTGGACCTCCGGGTTCACCGCCCAGCAGGAGATCACCATCCCGCTGAAGAACGCCGACGGACGCTTCGTTGCGGACGCCGACGAGATCAAGCGCATCGAGGACAACGGCCAGGTCGTGTTCCGCTACGTGGGCGTGAACCCGAACGGGTCGATCGACGACATCGCGGGCGTCTCGAACGAGCGCGGCAACGTCGTCGGCCTCATGCCGCACCCCGAGCACGCGACGGAGCCCGGCTTCGGCCCGGACACCCCCGCGGCGATGGCCTCCGGCACGGACGGCCTCACCTTCTTCACCTCCGTGATCGAGTCGACGCTCGTCAAGTGACGGCCACGACTCCAGCGCCCACGACCCCAGCGCCCACGACCTCAGTGACAGGGAACGACACCACCGTGACGAATACCGTTCGCCCGAAGCCCGACACCGTGCAGGACGCCGCCGCGACGCCCGACAAGGAGCAGCCGTACGAGGCGCTCGGGCTCAAGGCCGACGAGTACGCCCGCATCAAGGAGATCCTCGGCCGCCGCCCCACCTCGGGTGAGCTCGCCATGTACTCCGTCATGTGGTCGGAGCACTGCTCGTACAAGTCGAGCAAGAACTACCTCCGGCAGTTCGGCAAGAAGGTCACGCCGGAGATGACGAAGAACCTCATGGTCGGCATGGGTGAGAACGCCGGCGTGGTCGACATCGGCAACGGCTGGGCCGTCACCTTCAAGGTGGAGTCCCACAACCACCCGTCCTACGTCGAGCCGTACCAGGGTGCCGCGACGGGCGTGGGCGGCATCGTCCGTGACATCATCTCCATGGGCGCCCGTCCGGTCGCCGTGATGGACCAGCTCCGCTTCGGTGCGATCGAGCACGAGGACACGCAGCGCGTCGTGCACGGCGTCGTCGGCGGCATCTCGTTCTACGGCAACTGCCTGGGCCTGCCGAACATCGGCGGCGAGACCTACTTCGACCCGGTGTACCAGGGCAACCCGCTCGTCAACGCCCTCGCGGTCGGTGTGCTGCGGCACGAGGACCTCCACCTGGCGAACGCCTCGGGCGCGGGCAACAAGGTCGTGCTCTTCGGTGCCCGCACGGGTGGCGACGGCATCGGCGGTGCCTCGATCCTCGCGTCCGACACCTTCACCGAGGGCGGCCCGACCAAGCGTCCGGCCGTGCAGGTCGGCGACCCGTTCGCCGAGAAGGTCCTCATCGAGTGCTGCCTCGAGCTCTTCCAGGAGGAGCTCGTCGAGGGCATCCAGGACCTCGGCGCCGCGGGCATCTCGTGCGCGACCAGCGAGCTCGCGTCGAACGGCGACGGTGGCATGCACATCTCGCTCGACGACGTCCTGCTGCGCGACCCCACGCTCACGGCAGAGGAGATCCTCATGTCGGAGAGCCAGGAACGCATGATGGCGGTCGTCCGCCCCGAGAAGCTCGACGAGTTCCTCGCCGTCGTCCGCAAGTGGGAGGTCGAGACGAGCGTCCTCGGCGAGGTCACCGGTACCGGCCGCCTCGTCATCGACTGGCAGGGCCAGGAGATCGTCAACGTCGACCCGCGCACCGTCGCGGTCGACGGCCCCGTGTACGACCGCCCGGTCGCGTACCCGACCTGGATCGACGCGCTGCAGGCCGACTCGGCTGCCTCGCTCGACCGGCCGGCCGACGGTCCTGCGCTGAAGGCACAGTTCCTGCAGCTCCTCGGCTCGCCGAACCTCGCGTCGAAGAACTGGGTGACGAACCAGTACGACACCTACGTCCTCGGCAACACCGCGCTGTCCTTCCCGGACGACGGCGGCATGATCCGCGTCGACGAGGAGACCGGGCTCGGCGTCACGATCGCCACCGACGCCAACGGTCGGTACTGCCAACTCGACCCGAAGCAGGGCGCACGTCTCGCCCTGGCCGAGGCCTACCGGAACGTGGCCGTCACGGGTGCGGTCCCGGCCGCGGTCACCGACTGCCTCAACTTCGGTTCGCCGGAGAACCCCGAGGTCATGTGGCAGTTCTCCGAGGCCGTCGAGGGCCTCGCGGACGGCTGCATGGAGCTCGGCATCCCGGTCACCGGCGGCAACGTGTCGTTCTACAACCAGACCGGCACGACCCCGATCCACCCGACGCCGGTGGTCGGCGTGCTCGGCATCATCGACGACGTCGCCCTCCGCGTGCCGTCCGGCTGGCAGGACGACGGCCACAACGTGTACCTGCTCGGCACGACCTCGCTCGAACTCGACGGCTCGGCGTGGGCCGGCACCGTGCACGGGCACCTCGGCGGGCGTCCGCCGGCGGTCGACCTGCAGCAGGAGAAGGCCCTGGCGGACCTCCTGCACGCGGCAGCGAGCGAGCAGCTCCTGACGAGCGCACACGACCTCGCGGACGGTGGCCTCGGTCAGTCCCTCGCCGAGTCCGTCCTGCGCTTCGGCATCGGCGCCCGGATCGTCCTCGACGAGCTCGAGGACCGTGACGGCGTCGACACGGCGACCGCGCTGTTCTCGGAGTCGACCGGCCGCGTCATCGTGACCGTCCGGCGCGAGGACGACGTGCGCTTCCAGGGCCTCTGCGAGGGTCGCGGGTTCCCGGTGCTCCGCATCGGCGTGACCGACGCGACGAGCGGTTCGCTCGAGGTCCAGGGCGCGTTCGAGGCCACGATCGACGAGCTCCGCGGCACGCACGCCGCGACGCTCCCGGCACGGTTCGGTGACGTCATCACCGAGGACGTCACCGAGGGCTACGTCGGCCGGGGTCCGCTCGACGACCACGGGTCGTTCTCGCCGCGGGCCGACTCCTGACCGCCTCGGCCGGCGTGACGACGGGCATCGCCTGATGCCCGTCGTCACCCTGCCGTTCCAGGAGCTCGTCGACCGCTTCGGCCCGGTGCCCGACGGCGTCGAGCTCGCCGTGTGGGACGTCGAGCAGCCGTTCGACCGCCCGGACGAGGTCGCGATCGCCCTGCTGCCGTTCTACTTCGGCGGTCGGCACCGCTGGCAGTTCGTGCACGACCTGCCGAACCTCCGGCTGCTGCAGCTCCCGAGCGCTGGCTACGAGCACGCCGTCCCGCACGTCCCCGAGCACGCCCTGCTCGCGAACGGGCGTGGGATCCACGACGACGAGACCGCTGAGCTCGCTGTCGGCCTGGCACTGACGAGCCTCCGGGAGCTCGGGGCGTTCCAGGCCGACCGCGCGAACGGCGTGTGGGACGCCCGCACCACGCGGTCCCTCGCCGATCTACGGGTGACGGTCGTCGGCTACGGGGCGATCGGTTCCGCCATCGCGACACGGTTCGAGGCCTTCCGCACGGAGGTCACCGTCGTGGCCCGGACCGCGCGCGAGCAGGACGGCCGCCAGGTGCACGGCTTCGACGAGCTCCCGGCGCTCGCGGCGGCGACGGACGTGCTCGTGCTGATCACCCCGCTGACCGACGAGACCGAACGGCTGGTGGACGCCGCCCTCCTCGCGGCGCTGCCGGACGGGGCCCTCGTGGTGAACGTCGCACGCGGCAGGGTCGTCGACACCGACGCCCTGGTCGCCGAGGTGCGCTCCGGCCGGCTCTCGGCCGCGCTCGACGTCACCGATCCCGAGCCGCTCCCGGCTGGGCACCCGCTCTGGACGACCCCGAACACCGTCCTCACGCCGCACGTCGGCGGCAACACCGACCTCAGCGTCCCGCGCTCGATCGAGCTGGTGCGCCGTCAGGTGGCCGCGCTCGTGGAACACCGTCCGTTCGAGAACGTCATCGAACGCTGACGGGGTCGGCCGTCGGCACACCGCCGCTCAGTCGACGGGCAGCGCCATCCCGAGACTCGGGGCGACGTCCTCGAAGCCGAGCGACCGGTAGAGCCGCTGCCCGGGTGGGTCCCCGACGAGGGTGACGTACACGCCCTCGGGAGCGCGTGAGCGGATGTCGGCGACGAGCCACTCCACCACCGCCCGGCCGATCCCGTGCCGCTGGTGCGCCGGGTCGGTGGCGATGTCCGCGATGTGGAAGTACCAGCCGCCGTCGCCGATCGCCCGGCCCATCGCGACGACGTCCCCCGCGGGACCGACGACGTGACAGGCTGTCCAGCTCCCGGCGATGGCACCGGCCCCCTGCTCGGGCGTCTTGGGCGTCAGCCCGGAGTCGCGGCGCAGCCGCAGGTAGTCGGCGAGCGGTGGCGGACCGGCGACGATCGTGTAGGACGCATCCATGCGCTCAGTCTGGCCGACCCCGCCGACACGACCCGCGCCTCCCGGCCGCGCAGCGCACGCGACCCGGCACGAGCGATCAGACCGGGACGATGCAGGCCGGCGTGCCCACCGCGATCTGCGCAACTGCCTCACCCGGCACTCCGTCGGCGCCGACGGGCAGCACCGCGATCGCGTCCGACATCTGGTTCGCAACGAGTAGGTACCCCGGCACGCGGGCGAAGTGCCGCGGCCACGTGCCACCTGCCGGGGCCGTGCCGATCAGGGTGAGTCCCTCGCCCGAGGCGTCGAGCACCACGATCACGTCCCGCCCGCGGACCGCGACGACCACGCGCCCGTCGTCGTCGACCTCGATGTGACTGAGCAGCGACTCCCCGACCGCACCGTCGAAGGTCGGCGCGGAGGCCACGACCGTGAACGAACCGGAGTCGTCACGGCGGAGACGGTGCACCCGACCGTCGAGCTCGCCCGCGACGATGAGGTCGCCGTCGTGCCAGGCCATGTGCCGCGGGCCGACGCCGGGCGCGACGTGGTGCACCCGTACCGACTCGACGGCGGGTCCGGCGGTCACGCGGAACTCGTGCAGGGCGTCGCCACCGAGGTCGGCCACGAGGACCGTGCCGTCCGGCGTCGCGATCGACTGGTGGGCGTGCGGTCCCTCCTGTCGGTCCTCGACCGGGCCGGTGACGTCCGGGAGCACCGCGGTGGCCACGGCGGACTCGGGCACGACGATGCGGTCGGCCGTGCCGTGTGCTCCCACCATGCCGTCGCTGGCGAGCACCGAGGCGGCGTACGACTCGGCGCGCTCGAGGGACACGGCCGTGACGGTGCCGGAGGTGTAGTTCGCCACGACGAGGGCGCCCGACGGGTCCACCCGGACGTGGCAGGGCGCGTCGCCGCCGGCGGTGGCGTCCCACAGGTGTTCCAGACCACCGGCGGTCCGGCGGAAGGCCGAGACGCTGCCGTCGGCGGTCTCGGAGACGGCGTAGACCCGGTCGCCGGAGACGGCCAGGAAGGACGGGTCGTCCATCACGGCCACGGTCTGGGCGACGCCGTCGTGGACGAGGGAGATCCCGGTCGCGGTGCCACCGCCCGTCGCGGTGTAGGAGCCGACGAGCAGGTCGGGCAGGTCGGGCAGGTCGGGCAGATCGCCGCTCATTCGCCGCCGCCCGCGATGCGCTCGTGGTGGTGGATGACCTCGGCGACGATGAAGTTCAGGAACTTCTCCGCGAAGGCCGGGTCGAGGTGCGACTCGGCGGCGAGGTCGCGCAAGCGTGACACCTGCACCTGCTCGCGAGCGGGGTCGGCCGCGGGCATGCCTGCGGCGGCCTTGAGGTAGCCGACCCGCTGCGTGTACTTGAAGCGTTCGGCGAGCATGTGGATGACGGCGGCGTCGATGTTGTCGATGCTCTGCCGGATGCTCTGCAGTTCGGCGACCGCAGCCTGGTCGTGCGCGGGCGTCTGGTCGTCGCTCATGCACCGAGCCTACTGGCCGCGGCTGGCGGCACCCACGTCGGTTACGAGGCTGCCAGAATGGGAGCCATGACGGCTCTCCTCGTGATCTCGAGCGTGTGCGCGGTCCTCGCCGGACTCGTGCACGTGTACATCTTCTTCCTCGAGTCGATCGCCTGGACGAGCCCGCGCGTCCGACGCATCTTCAGCGTCGAGACCGAGTCCGACGCGCTCGCGACCCGGTCGATGGCGTTCAACCAGGGCTTCTACAACCTCTTCCTCGCGATCGGCGCGATCCTCGGTGTGGTCCTGATCGCGGCGGGCAACGGCGCGGTCGGGTGGCCGATCACGGTCTTCGCCACCGCATCGATGCTCGGGGCCGCGGTCGTGCTGCTCGGGTCCGGTCGCCGGTACCTCCGCGCTGCGTTGGCGCAGGGCACGCTGCCGTTCCTCGCGCTGCTGTCCGCGCTGCTCGGGTCGACGTTCGGCGCCTGACCACCCCTGCAGGACGGCACGCCCCCGCAGGACGGCACGCCCCCGCAGGACGGCACGCCCCCGCAAGGACGGCGCCACGCCAGCGCGACGACGCCCCTGCACGCACGACGCCCCCGCCGGATCCCGGCGGGGGCGTCGTGCGTGCGGCCAGGTCTCAGCCGAGCTTCTCCGCGAACTGCGACGGCAGCTTGTCGAGCGCCCACTCGATCGCGGCCGTGGTGCCGAGCGAGAACGCGGAGGACACGTCCTTGTCGTCGAACACGATGTCGTGGCCGGCCTCGACCGACGGCACCTTCTGGAACAGCTTGTTCGAGGACGCCTCCGACGCATCGACGAAGATCGGCAGGATGAGCGTCAGGTCGGCGTCGAGCAGGTCGAGGTTCTCGTCGGAGAGGCTCACCGCGAACTGCTTGCCGGCCTGCTGGTCGATGGCCTTCGGGATGGTGAAGCCGAGGTTCTCCATGAACTGCGACCGGCTGTCCGACGAGGCGTAGGCACCGAACCCCTCCGAGGAGTACGAGCCGACGACGGCGGTCTTCCCCTCGAACTCCGGGTGCGCCTTGCGGGCCGCGGCGTAGGCGTCGTCGAGGCCGGAGAGCAGCTTCTTGCCCTCGGACTCCTTGCCGAGCGCCTTCGCGATCATGTCGACCTGCTGCTCCGTGGTCGCGAGGTAGTTCGCACCACCCTTCGGCACCGCGACGGTCGGCGCGATCGCCGAGAGCTTCGCGTAGCGGTCGGCGTCGCCCGAGCTCTTGACGTCGAGGATGACGTCCGGCTTGAGCTTGATGATGTCCTCGTAGCTCGGCTCGAGCGTCTGGATGATCTTCGGCGACTTCGTGTACGCGCCCTTCAGCCACGGGCCGACGCCGTCGCCGCCGAAGCCGAGCCAGTCGCTCGCGCCGACCGGCTGCACACCGAGCTCGAGGGCCGTCTCGGCGTCACCCCAGCCGAGGGCGACGACGCGCTCGGGCGCGCTCTTGATCTCGGTCGTGCCGAGCGCGGTCGTGATCGAGACGGGGAACTGGCCGTCCGCCTTGGCGGAGGACGACGTGTCATCGGTGGAGGTGCCGGAGCCGGACGCGCAGCCGGCCAGGACGAGGGATGCTGCGACGACGGCGCCCGCGGCGGCGAGCGCGCGGCGGAGTCGGGAAGAGGAGCGGGTCACAGAGGTAAGGCTACCCTAAGTCATCCGGGCGGTGTGCCTGGGTACGCTGACGGGGTGCAGTACTCCGATCCGGCCCGCTCCCACCTCGCGGTGCTCGGCTCCCCCATCGCACACTCCCTCTCGCCCACCCTCCACGCAGCGGCCTACGACGTGCTCGGGGTGCCTTTCACGTACGGGAGGCACGAGGTGGCGTCCGGCGGGCTCGGTGCGTTCGTCGCGGGGCTGGGTCCGGAGTGGCGCGGGCTGAGCCTGACCATGCCGCTCAAGCGCGAGGTGCTGCCGCTCCTCGACCACACGACCCCCCTGGTCGACGAGCTCGGGGTCGCCAACACGGTCCGCTTCCGCACGGCCGGTGACCGTGTCGAGCGGCTGGGGGCGAACACCGACGTGGAGGGGCTCGTCCGACCGGTCGAGGCGCTCGGTCACCTGCCGGGCGAGGCCAGCGTCCTCGGCGGCGGTGCGACCGCGGCGAGCGCCGTCACCGCGGCGGTCCGGCTCGGCGCCGTCCTCGTGCGGGTGTTCCTGCGCGATCCTGCGAAGTCGCGGCGGCTCGTCGACCTCGCCGTCCGGCTCGGGGTGTCGCTCGAGGTGCACCCGCTGACGGACCTCCCGGGGACGCGCCACGGGTTCGTCCTCTCGACGCTCCCCGGTGGCGCCGCGGACGGCCTCGACCTGACGCCGTCGGACCCGGACGCGGTGCTGTTCGACGTCGCGTACGAGCCGTGGCCGACCGCTGCCGCCACCCGGTGGTCCGACGCCGGCGGCCGGGTGCTCAACGGGCTCGACATGCTGACCGAGCAGGCGATCGGGCAGATCCGGTTCTTCCTGACCGGCGACCAGGACCAGCTGCTCCCCGACGAGGCCGCGGTGCGTCGGGCGATGCGGTCCGCGGTCGGCCTGGAACCGTCGATCAGCCCGCGCTGACCACGCCGTCGACGTACAGCCACCGACCGTCCTCGCGGACGAAGTCGCTCGTCTCCTCGAGCACGCCGCGTTCGACCTCCGCGCGCCAGTACGCCCGGAACGCGACGGTGCCCGCGGTGTCGAACGGCCCGCCGGCGCGGGTGGCGACGATGTCGAGCCGGGTCCACCGCTGCGAGCCGTCGAGGTCGAGCGACGCCGGCCGGGTGCTCGGGTGCCAGGTCGCGAGCAGGTACTCCGGCAGCCCGAGCGCGAAGGCGGTGAACCGGGAGCGCATGAGCCGTTCGGCGGTGGGCGCGGGAGCACCGGCGTGCAGCGGGCCGCAGCACTCGCCGTAGGGGTTGCCGCTCAGGCAGGGGCAGCGGTCGGTGTCGGCGATCACCGGACGACGGTAGCGCGTGTAGGCCGGAGCGGTGTTCCGACTGGGCTGGCAGGTGTTCCGCACGCGGCTGCCCGAGCTCGTCTCCGACCGAGATCGGCGGCGCCTCGTGGTGGTGGCGTCGATCGTCGCGCCGGTGGTGACGGTCGGGCTGCTCGTCGTCGCCGCGCTGACCGAGGGGATCACCGTGGTCGGCGTGGTCGTGGCGCTGCTGTTCGGGGTCGCGGCCGGCGGGTTCGCGATGGTGTTCTGTCGCATCGGACCGAAGGGCTGGGCGATCCCGCCGGTGCCGGCGATCGGCTGGCGCACGCAGGAGGCGGTCGCTCGCTACTACGGTCGCAACCCTCCGGCGGTCACACCGGAGCACCGGGACATCGTGCTGCAGAGCATCGCGGTGCACCGCGACCCGGTCGTCCGCACGACACTGCAGAGCTCCTTCCTGCTCGGATCGTGGGTGTTCGGGTTGCTCGGGGCGGTCGTGCTCGGGCTCGCCGGTTCGACGGCGCACGGCCCCGTGTTCCTGTACGCCCCGGTCTGGCCCCTGATCGCCGGCGGGTACGGGGTCATCGGGTTCCGCACGCTCGGGCGGCAGGAGCAGCTGCGCGTCGAGGCGTCCGCGCTCCTGCCGGTGCCCCCGGTGCCCCCGAAGCGCGGTCGTCCGGGAGGTCCGAGCGGCAGCAAGCTCGCGCTGCCCGGGGAGTGACCCGTCAGTCGGTCGTCATGGGCTCCGGCGCGTCGAGTGCCGCGAGCCGAGCGCGTTCGGTCCGCCCGAGGTCGGCGAGGTACCCGGGGGCCGACAGCACGTAGCCCGCGACCCAGAGCAGGGGGAACCACTGCGCCCAGCCCGCGACGACGCAGGCGACCGCGGCGGCGACACCCCCGCCGAGGAGCGGGCCGGCTCGGCCGATCAGGGCGATGAGTCCCCGGCGGAGCAGCATCGTGTCGGCGAGGACGGCGTCGCGGTCCTCGGGCGCGACGGGCACGGCGCGTCGACGGAGGTACCGCTTCGTCGTCGGCCGGGCGGCGAACCGCAGGTCCACGCGGACCGGCCGACCGTTGATCGTCGCGGCGGGGTCGAGCGGGCGGCGGCTCGGCACGCAGCCGAAGACCAGCAGCCCGATCCCGATCGCGAGGAGGGCGATCGCGACCACGCTGCGGACGAGACCGGTGCCGGCCCAGCCGAACCGTGCCTCCAGGGCGGAGAGCGCGACGACGCTGACGACGGTCGCCGCTCCCGCGATCCATGCCGCTCGGCGGACGCGGGCGCGGTCGAAGACGTCGCCGGTGTGACGGCGGAAGACGGAGCACCCGAGTCGGAACACCCCTCATGTTCTACCCGATGTCACCCGGTTCGAGGGGAGGGGTACAGGGCTGGTCGGTGTCCACATGGCGCGGCGCGTAGGAACGAACGCATGCCCGCCACCGCGTTCTGCCTCCACGCCCTCGGCTCGAGTTCCGAGGAGTTCGCGCTGCTGCACGACCGGCTGGAGGACACGATCGACCTCGTCGGCATCGACCTGCCCGGCTTCGGGTCGAGCCCGGCGTCCTCCGGCACGACCGTCGAGGACATGGTCGAGCGGGTCGAGCGGGCCATCGGCCGCAGCGGCGTGACGGAGTGGGCGCTCGTCGGGCACTCGATGGGCGGGAAGGTCGCGGCGGTCGTCGCGGACCGGACGGTGTCGGGCGCGAACGGTCTGTTCGGCCTCCGTGGTGTCGTGCTGCTCGCCGCGTCGCCGCGCTCCCCCGAGCCGATGGGCGAGGATCGCCGAGCGGCCATGCTCGACTGGGCGGCCGCCGGACACATCACCACAGACCACGCGGGCGAGTTCGTCGACGCGAACACCGCGACGACGCTGCCGTCCGACCGGCTGCGGTCTGCCGTGTACGACGTCGAGCGCGCGGACCCCGAGGCCTGGCGCGCCTGGCTCGAACGGGGCAGCCGCGAGGACTGGTCCGACGACACCACGAACCCGGTGCCCGCGCTCGTGCTCGCCGGCGCCGAGGACGGCGACCTCGGACCGACGGCGCAGCAGGAACTCGTGCTGCCGCACTGGTCGAACGGGACCTTCGCGGTCGTGCCGGGTGCCGCGCACCTGCTGCCCTGGGAGCAGCCCGACCACGTCGCCGACCGCATCCGGGCGTTCTGGGAGCGGCACGCCGCCAACGGTCCGGTCGTGCCGGAGGAGCACGCCCGGGTGATCGCCTCCCCGCGGGTGAGCGCGACCACCCGTGGTGCGTTGGCGGTCCGGGCGCTCGCGGACGACCCCGACGCGGACCCCCTGGCGCTGTCCCGCGCGCAACTCGACACCCTCCGTGCCGTCGCCGCGATGGTGGTGCCGCAGACGGGCGAGCGGACAGTCGACGTCGCGCTCCGGGTGGACGCGCAGCTGGCGGACGGCGTCGGCGACGGATGGCGGCCGGACGGCCTGCCGACGGACATCGAGGCGTACCGGGCGGCGCTCGACGAACTCAGCGGGGCGGTCTCGCGTGGCCCGGCCGACGGGTCCGTCACCGGCGACGTGCTCGCTGGCGTCCTCACCGCGATCGACGACGGGTCCTACGAGCCGGCCGGACCGATGACGGTCGCGCAGCTGTCCGCCTGGGTCGAGGACGCGGCCGTGGACCTCGCGAAGCAGTGGCTCGCGCACCCGGCGACCATGGCGGCGATCGACTACGACGGCTACGCGAACGGCGGCGACGGGGTGCGGAAGCATGGCTTCCAGCTGCTCGGGGCCGGCCAGCGCGAGGCGTGGGAACCGGGGGCCCCGTCTGCGGTCCCCCGAACGGACACGACGGAAGCAGGGGCGACGCGATGAGACTCGACGGACAGCGGCACTGGGACGAGGACGAGGTCGTCGACGTGGTCGTCGTCGGGACCGGGGCCGGCGGCGCACCGCTCACCGCGGCCCTCGCACGACGCGGGCTCTCGGTCGTCGCGCTCGAGGCCGGACGGAACACCGAGCCGGGCGACCACACCCCCGACGAGGTGCTGGCGCCCGCGGACGTCAACTGGATGGACGAGCGGATCAGCGGCGGTGACGCCCCGACCGCTTTCGGGCCGAACAACAGCGGCACCGGTGTCGGCGGGTCGACGCTGCACTGGGGTGCGTTCACGCCGAGGCCGAGCCGGCACGACCTGCAGCTCCGGACCGAGACCGGGAAGGGCGAGGACTGGCCGATCGACCACGACGAGCTGACCGGGTACATCGAGCAGGTCGAGCACGACGTCGGCGTCGCCGGACCCGAGCACTACCCGTGGGACCCGTCCCGTCGCTACCGCATGCGCCCGCCGGCGCGGAACGCGTCCTCGGACATGATGATGCGCGGCACCGCGGCGCTCGGCATCACCGCGACGGACGCCCCCGTCGGCCTCACCACCGAGGACCGGCACCAGGAACACCACGGCCTCCGTCAGGCCTGCGTCTCGTGCGGGTCGTGTCACCAGGGCTGCCGGAACGGGTCGAAGGTGTCGATGGACACCACGTACCTGCCGGCAGCGGTGGCGTTCGGTGCCGAGATCCGCCCGGAGGCGTTCGTGCACGGCATCGAGCTCGACGCACTCGGCCGTGTCGAAGCGGTCGTCTACCACCAGGGCGGCCGGGACCACCGGCAGCGGTGCCGCTCGCTCGTCCTCGCAGCGGGTGGGGTCGAGACGCCGCGACTCCTGCTGCACACCGGGCTCGCGAACTCCAGCGGTCAGGTCGGGCGGAACTTCACCGCACACGGGGCGACGCAGGTGTGGGCGACGTTCGACGAGTCGATGCGGTCCTACCGCGGGTACCCGTCGTCGATCATCACCGAGGATTTCGTGCGGCCGACCGACTCCGACTTCGCGGGCGGCTACCTCATCCAGAGCCTCGGCGTGCAGCCGCTGACCTTCGCGACGACGCTCGTCCGGGGCGGCGGGCTGCGCGGGAAGGCGCTCGTCGACGCCATGCGGGACTACCCGCGGATGGCCGGGGTCGGCATCAACGCCGAGTGCCTGCCGTACGACGGGAACCGCCTCGAGCTGACCGACGAGCTCGACGCCCACGGGGTGCCTCGGGCACGGGTCACGTTCAGCCCCGGCGAGAACGAGGACGCGATCGAGCGGCACGCCGTGAAGACCATGACCGCGATCGTCGAGGCCGCCGGTGGACGCGACGTCCGCGTGCTCGAGCGGACCGCGCACACCATCGGCACGGCCCGGATGGGGACCGACGCCTCGTCGTCCGTCGTGGACCGGGACGGCCGGTCGTGGGACGTGCCGAACCTCTGGGTCTGCGACAACTCGGTGTTCCCGAGTGCCGTGATCGCGAACCCGGCACTGACGATCATGGCGCTGTCGCTGCGGACGGCGGACCGGATGCTCGCGGGCGCTCCGGACGGCAGAGGCTCGCGGGAGACGGTGGGCGCGCGGGGCTGACGCTCTGCGCGGGCGGTGCGCGCGGGCGCGCGGGCACGGGCGCCTGTCGGCGGTCCCGGGCAGACTGGCGGCATGTGTGGAAGGTTCGTCGTCTCCGACACCACCGCCGACCTGCTCCCGGAACTCGTCGGTGAGCTCGCCGCGCGCACCGAACACGTCGACGAGGACACCGGTGAGGTCCGCGCCGGCCTCGCCCCGAGCTGGAACGTCGCCCCGACCGACCCCGTGTACGCCGTCCGACAGCGGCACGGGCAGCGGGAACTCCCGCAGATCAGCTGGGGGTTCGTGCCGAGCTGGGCGAAGGACTTCCAGAAGCAGCGCCCGAAGCCGATCAACGCACGCATCGAGACCGTCGCGACGAGCGGCATGTTCAAGCGGGCGTTCGCCACGAACCGCTGCATCGTGCCCGCGCAGGGCTACTACGAGTGGGTGGTGCGCGAGGACGGCAAGGAGCCGCACTTCGTCCACGAGCCCGGCGGCGCCCTCGCCATGGCGGGCGTCGTGAGCGCCTGGCCCGACCCGACGAAGCCCGAGGACGACCCGGACAAGTGGCGGCTGTCGCTCGCGATCATCACGCGGGACGCCCACGTCGCCCCGGGTGAGGTGCACGACCGGATGCCGGCGTTCCTCACGCCCGACGGCTACGACGACTGGCTCGACGGCGGGCTCGGGACGGACGACCTGCTCGCCCTGCTCGACCACGAGTCGCTCGCGGTCGCGGCCGGGCTCGAGCAGTACGAGGTCGCACGTGCCGTGAACAGCGTCCGGAACCAGGGACCGCATCTGATCGACCCCGTCGGCTGACGATCGTCGGGCCGACGACGAAGACCCCGCCTCGCGGGCGGGGTCTCTCGTGGTGTGTCGGCGGGTGGGACGCGGATCAGTCCAGCGTCCGCCGGACGTCCGGCAGGAGCACGTGGAGCCGTTCGGCGAGGCGGTCCTGGGCCTCCTCGAGGCTCCGGAAGTCTCCGACGTACTGACCGAAGGTGTCCGACACGAAGAAGTGCGCACCCTGCTGGTCGACGACGCCCCCGTAGTACCCGCCGTAGTTCGCTGCCCAGAGTCCGGCGTCCGCCTCGGACCACACCACGTGCGCTCGGGCCGGCGCCTCGGGCGAGACGATCCCGTCGCCGATCCCGGTGATGAGCTCGATGGTCGCCGTGTCGACGTCCACCTCGGTGTGCTGGCCGGACGCGACGGGGGTGCTCATGGTGGTGCTCCTGGTGCTGGTGGCGCGGTGCGCCGTGGTGCTGTGCGGTGTGCTGTTGTCGGTGGCCCCGTCCGATGACGGGTGCGGATGGTCGCCCGGCACTACGCGACCGGCCGGATGACGGCCGGGAGCATGACGTGCAGCTGGTCGGCGAGTCGGCCCTGGGCTTCCTCGAGCGATCCGAAGTCGCCGACGACCAGGCCGAACGTGTCCGACGCGACGTACCGGCCGTCGCGCTTGTCGACCGAGCCCCCGAAGTAGCCGCCGTAGTTGGCGACCCACTCGTCCTCGTCCTCCTGGGTCCAGGTGAGCTTGGCGCGGCTCGCACGCCCGTGGACGGCAGCGTCGGCCTCGAGGATCGCGATCGTGTCGACGGTGTCGGTGTCGAGCGTGACCTCGGCTCGCGTGTCGGTCTGGACGGTCGTGCTCATGTCGTGCTCCTTCGCGTTCCGGGGTACATCTGCTGACACCAGAACGCTACGAGACAGCACGGCCCACACGCCACCCGCCCGCGTGCATTCACGGGTTGCGTCAATGCTCTCCATCGCCGAGGCCCGGGTTTCCGGGGGCTGATGACGACAGTTCGGGGTACACGTCCCCCGACGGGGTACTCGTTCCGTGGATGAACCGGTTCCTGGGGTACAGCGCCGATGACGCGGCCGCGAGACTCGGCGGCACGCCCACGAGACTCGTGGTGGGCGACGACGTTCGCGCTCGCGGCCGCGAGACTGGTCGCTCAGCACGAGACTCGGCAGCACCCAGCCGCGGGCAGCAGGCAGCAGGCAGCGCTCAGCGCACCGCGCGCAGGGCGTCCGCGATCGTCGCCACGGCGGCCCCGATCTCGTCCGCCACCCGGGCGTGCGTCGCCGTCGACCGACGGTAGGGGTCGTCGACGTCGTCGTCCGCGGGATCGACCGGGGGCGGCACCGAACCCCGGAGCCGAGCCACCCGCTCGACGAGTTCCGGCACGGTCGAGACACCGGAGAGGTCGGCGGGCTCCAGCGCGTCGAGCACCCGTGCGAACTGCACGATCGTGAACGCCCGCTTCGTGGCGCGGGGAGCGAGGGAGACCACCGCGGCCCGGTGCGCTCGCTCCGCGGTGAGCACGAGGTCGGCGGCACCGGCGATCGCGGGGGTGAGGTACCGCGCACGGTGGTCGTCCGGCGAACCGCCCAGCCGACGCGACTGCGCGGCAGCGGCCTCGTCCATCGGGGCGCCGTCCTGCGCGATGGTGCCCGCCGACTCGACCGTGAACGCCGGGGCGTCACGGCCGAGCCGAGCGGTGAGGACCTGTGCGCCGAGCGGAGACCGGCAGAGGTTGCCGCTGCAGACGAACAGGACGAGCATCGTCAGGATGCGGTCGGTGCGGCGCCGAGGAGGTCGTGCCGGACGACGATCGCATCACGGCCGGGGCCGACGCCGATGGCCGAGATCCGGGCGCCGGACATCCGCTCGACTGCCAGCACGTAGTCCTGCGCGGCCTGCGGCAGGTCCTCGAACGACCGGGCGCCGGTGATGTCCTCGGTCCAGCCGGGGAACTCCTCGTAGATCGGCTTGGCGTGGTGGAAGTCCGACTGGTTCACGGGGACCTCGTCGACGCGCTGGCCGTCGACCTCGTACGCCACACAGACCGGGATGGTGTCCAGCCCGGTGAGGACGTCGAGCTTGGTGAGCACGAAGTCCGTCACGCCGTTGATGCGCGCCGTGTACCGGGCGATCGGGGCGTCGTACCAGCCGCAGCGGCGCGGACGTCCGGTGGTGGTGCCGAACTCGAAGCCGTTGGCGCGCAGGAACTCCCCCGACTCGTCGAACAGCTCGGTCGGGAAGGGCCCGGCGCCGACGCGGGTCGTGTACGCCTTGACGATCCCGATGATGCGCTCGAGCTTGCCCGGGCCGATGCCGGAGCCGGTGGCGGCACCGCCGGCGGTCGCGGAGGAGGACGTCACGAACGGGTACGTCCCGTGGTCGACGTCGAGCATGGTCGCCTGGCCGGCCTCGAAGAGCACGGTGTCGCCGCGTTCGAGTGCCCGGTGGATCTCGAGCGCGGTGTCGGCGACCATCGGGCGGAGTCGGTCGGCGAACGAGAGCAGCGACTCGACGACCTCGTCGGCGTCGATCGCGCGGCGGTTGAACACCTTCACGAGGAGGTGGTTCTTCTGGTCGAGGGCAGCCTCGACCTTCTGCCGCAGGATGTTCTCGTCGAAGATGTCCTGGATGCGGATGCCGACGCGGTTGATCTTGTCGGCGTAGGTGGGGCCGATGCCCCGGCCGGTGGTGCCGATCTGCCGCTTGCCGAGGAACCGCTCGGTCACCTTGTCGATGGTGCGGTGGTAGTGAGTGATGACGTGGGCGTTGGCCGACACGAGCAGCCGGGAGACGTCGACGCCGCGGGCCTTCAGCGCGTCGAGCTCCTGGAAGAGGACCTCGAGGTCGACGACCACGCCGTTGCCGATGATCGGGGTGACCCCGGGCGTGAGGATGCCGGACGGCAGGAGGTGCAGCGCGTACTTCTCGCCGCCGACGACGACCGTGTGCCCGGCGTTGTTGCCGCCGTTGAACTTGACGACGTAGTCGATGCGGGACCCGAGGAGGTCGGTGGCCTTCCCCTTGCCCTCGTCGCCCCACTGGGCGCCGATGATGACTGCTGCGGGCATCTGGTTCTCCTCACGTTGGCGGAGGACCGCACGCGACCGGCTCGGTCGGTGGTCCACCCGAGTCTATCGGCTGGTCACCTCCACGCCACCGTCCGGACGGCTCCTGAGTGCACGGAGCCCCGGACCGAGCACGCTGGGACTCCGATGCCACGACGGAAGGACCACCACCATGAGCGACCCCATCGACGACCCGGAGCGCCTACAGGACGTCGAGCAGGCCGAGGAGCTGACGGACGGCGGGATCGGCTCGGTCGAGCACGCTCCGCAGGACGTGATGCCCGAGACGGACCGCGGCCGCGAAGCGGCCGACGAACGACCGGACGCCTGATCCACAGGCGGGACGCCCGGTCGAGGACGACCGACAGACGGACGGGAGGCACGGTGCCAGCTGGCACCGTGCCTCCCGTTCGTTGCTCGGTCGCGCCCGAATCGCGCCCGCCTTCGCAGCTAGCTGCGGAAGAAGTCCGCGTACGCGGGGTCCCCGACCGGCTGGCTGTGGCCCGGCTCGCGGAGCCGCTCCTCGACCATCGCCTGTATCACGTCGGGCGGGGTGAGACCGCGTCGACGCCACTCCGTGGGGTTCGCCCGGAGCTGCTTGATGTCGCTCTGCTGTCGCATGTGATCACCATTCCACGAAACAACTAGTTTGTCTAACTACCTGTCCCGTCAGCGCACTCCGGGCGGACCGGACGGATCTACTTCGTGACCTTCGGGGTCGGCTTCGAGGTGGCCGATCCGTCCAGGTACCCCGAGGCCTTCGCGACGACCTTGACGGTCAGCTTCTTGCCGCGGTCGGACGTCTTGACCGGGTACTTCGCGGCCGTGGCCTTCCCGATCGCCTTGCCGTCCCGGTACCACTGGTACGAGTACGTCACCTTGGCGCTGCCCGCGTCCCACTCGCCGTGCACCGCGGTCAGCGTCTTGCCGACCTTGGCGGTCCCGTTGATCGACACGGAGCTGCCCGGCTTGAGGGCGAGCTTCGTGACGACCTTGGTCGAGACGGTCTGGGCCTGCTTGCCCACCGCGTTGCCGAGGTGGAGGAGGAGGACCTTCTCGCTCGTGGCACCGCTCGCGCGGGTCACCTGCAGCGACCCCTTGTCGGCGAACAGCGTGCCGCCCGCGCCCGACTGGGCGAAGGTCAGCGCCGGCTTGGCGAGGTCGAAGGTCGTCGCCGGGGTGGTGTCGACCACGGAGCTGCCCGTGACACCGGTCGCGTAGGCCGACTCGGTCTCCACGTGGTAGCTGACCTGCTTGCCGGTCGCGCCGATCAGGCTGGCCGTCACCGGCAGGACCTTCACCGCGCTGTCGAACGTGTTGACGTCCTGGCCGGGCGCCCCTGCGTTGAGCGGGTAAGCGTCGACCACGGGGTCCTCGTCCTCGGCCGCGTGCAGGTCGACCGTCGTGACGAACGTCGCGTCGACCACCGACGACTTGGCGTCGTACACGAGGTAGTCGTCCGTGCCGTCACCATCAACGTCGATGTACACCTCGACGTTGGTCACGGCGCCGGGGTTGGCGTCCGGACCCTGGGTCTGCACGCCGAACGCGAGCACGTCCGACGCCTTGTCGTAGCTCGCGCCGTAGGAGCGGACGTCGGCCGCGCGGAGCGACTGCTGGGCCGAACCGGCGGGGAACGACTCGGCAGGGTCGGTGCCGCCGAGGACGAACGGCGCGACCGCGGCGTGGTAACCGGTGGTCAGGCCGCCCTGGTCGACGGTGCGACCGGTCAGCGTGAGCTGTGCCTTCGTGGAACCCGTGAAGGTCACGCTGCTCCCCGTGACCGCGCTCACCGGCTTCGGCGCGGCGTAGGTGCCGAGTCGGAGCGGTTCGACGGTCTTGTCGGTCGGCGTGAAGGTCACGAGGCCGGTCGCCGCGGCGACGAACTCCCGCTGGTAGCCCTGCTGCACGGCCTCCTGCGTCGGGTCGATCACCCGGCGGAGCTGCGTCGGGTCGGCGACCCGCATGGTCAGCTTGAGGACCGCACCGCCGCCGGGACGGACCGTGACGCGCTGCTTGTCGAGCGAGAACGTCACGCCGGGCTGCGTCACGCGGGACTGGTAGGCCACGTCGTAGGTGTGCGCCACCGAGTCCTTGTTCGTGATGAGCAGGGAGCGCTCGGCGGTGGTGTTCTTGTCCGCCACCTCGACGACGCCGAAGGACGCCGTCACGAGCTTGCCGTTCTCGACGCTCACCACGGTGGTGTCGGCGTTCACGGCCTGCAGGGCGTCGACGCGGCCGGTGCCCTGACGGAGCTGGTTCGCGACCGTGTTGCCGTCCTTCACGTCGTGCGTCGCGGTGTTCATGAGCGCTGCCTTGACGGCGTCCGCACCCCAGGTCGGGTGCGACTCGAACGTCAGCGCGGCGATGCCCGCGACGTCCGGCGTGGCCATCGAGGTGCCGCTCATCGACATGCGGCCGTCACCGGTGCCGTTGGCGGCGGAGATGACGTTGACGCCGGGTCCGGCGATGTCCGGCTTGACGATGTCGTCGAAGGAGCCGTGGACGCCCCGGCTGGTGAACGACGCGAGCGTGTTCACGGCCTCGGGGTCGGTCGCGAGCTGGAAGCCCTTGAGCTCGTCCGCGAAGCGCACGTGCAGGGTCCCCGCCTTCGCGGCTGTCTGGAGGCCCGTGACGCTGTCCTTGGTCAGCTCGGCACCCGGGATGGTCGCGTTCCCCGCGATGCCCGAGTCGAAGGTGTTGACGGTGCCCGCGAGGAGCACGCCGACGCCGCCGGCGGCCTTGACGTTGTCGAAGCGGGTCTTCGACCCGCACTCGAGTGCGCCGTCGGTCCACTTCAGCCACGCGACCTTGCCCGCGATGGCGGCCTTGTCCGCACCGGTGAAGGCCGTGCAGCCGTCGACGTTCGTGGTCGGCACGGCGACGTCGCCCTCGACGGGCAGCGTGCCGGAGTAGTCCTGCGAGTACTGCGCCCGCCAGGTCTTCGCGACCGAGCTCGGCGCGGTCGCCTGGACGCCGTCGTAGAGGGACTGGCCCGTGGCGCTCGCGGCGACGGTCAGCGCACCCTCGGCGGTCCCGGGGGATCCCCCGATGTCGGTGAAGTCGTCGGCGTTGCCCGACGCGATCACCGGCAGCACGCCGCGGTCGGTGAGGGCGTCGATCTTCGCGTTGTCGGGGTCGTCCGGCGCACCGTAGTCGGAGCCGAGCGAGAGGTTGAGGACGTTGATGTCCTTGCCCTGGGTGAGCGCCTGGCCGACCCAGTCGAGTGCGGCGCCGGTGAGGTCGGTCGAGCCGCCCCCGTCCCCGAACACCTTGAGGGCGTAGAGACCAGCTTCCGGCGCGGTGCCCGGACCGACCCACATGTCCTGGACCTGCTGGGCGGTCAGCTTGGTGTAGTCGCCGTCGAAGGTCTTCTTGTCGGCGGTGAGGCCGTAGCCCGCGACCGTGCCGGACACGTGCGTCCCGTGGTCGCCGCCCTTGCCGTCGATGGGGTTGTCGTCCGGTGCCGGCACCGGCTGGTAGGCGTCGCTCGTCGGGTCCGCGTTGTAGGTCGGACCCGCGAAGTCGTACCCACCGAGGAACTTCTCGGGGTCGTACGAACCGGCTGCCGGCGCCGATGTCGAGGCGAGGGCGTCGGCGTACGCCTGGGCCGTGCCGGGACCGCCGAAGTCGGCCTGTGTGTAGTCGAGGCCCGTGTCGAGCACCGCGACGTTGACGCCCTTGCCGGTGTGCCCCGTCTGGGTCCAGGCGTTGAGTGCCCGGGTGTAGACGTCGCTCGCGGCGTTCTTCGGGGCGACGCCGTCGACGCCCGCCTTCGCCGTGCTCGGGTCGACGCCGGAGGGCGCAGCGGACGCGTCGGCGTTGACGGTCGGCTCGACGATCTTCTTCGGGGTGAGCGGGATGATGCTCTCGACGTCGGAGCGCTTCGCGATCTGCTGCAGCGCGTCGACGTCGGCGACGACCGCGACCCCGGGGACGGTGTACTCGGTGGCGTAGAGCTCGGTCGACCGTGGGTCGGCCTTCTTGACGGCGGCGCGGACGGCCTCCGTCGTGGACTGGATCGACTGGACACGCTGCTTCGCCTGCGTCGACGGGGACTTCGAGCGGGAGAGGTCCCCGCCCTTCGCCTGCGCGTCGACCTCGAGCGCACCCTTCCCGGTCGTGCGCACGAACGCGCTGACCGTCTTCGTGGGCTTCGCGTCACGCAGGGGCTGCGCGAGCTTCAGCTCGGGGATGGACACGCCTGCGGGAGCGGCGACGGCGGTGCCGCCGACCGCCAGCCCGGCGCACGTCAGGGCCGCGGCGGCGATGCCGGCGGTCAGGACGCGCGCGAGGCGGCGTGGTGTCGGGTCCGGGTTCGGTGTTGCACGGTTCAAAGGGCACTCCTGGCTCTGTCCGTGGTTCTCGTGGAATTCCTGTGAAGCTATTTGCTTCCTTTCAGGTCGCCTAGTCCCCTCTTCGGAGGACCGTCCCTCATTCGGGGATACACGGTCGTAACTTGCACACCGGTGTGCAGGTTATTACGATGGGGGTCATGACCACGCCTGCTGCGCCCACTCGCGCACCCCGCCGGGACGCCGCGGAGAACCGGGCGGCACTGATCGAGGCCGCGAAGACGGAACTCCAGCGCGACCCGGACGCCTCCCTCGAGACGATCGCCGCCGCCGCCGGTCTGTCGCGCCGTGCGGTCTACGGACACTTCCCGTCCCGTGACGACCTCGTCCGCGAGGTCGTCACCATCGGCGCCGCCCGGATCGCCGCCGCGATGCCGACCGCTGCCGACCTCGTCGAGGTGCCGGCCGCCGCTCGGATCGCCGCGATCGCAGTGGCGCTCTGGGCCGAGGTCTCGCACGTCCGCTCGATGGCGGCCGTCGCCGTCCGGGAACCCTTCATCCAGTCGGTGGCGGCCGAGTTCGCACCGGTCCGGGCCCGCGTCCGCGACGCCTGCGCGCTCGGGATCGCGGACGGCATCATGCGCGACGACGTCACCCCGGACGCGCTCGGCCGGCTCGTCGAGGACGCGTGCATCGCCGTGCTCGACGAGGCGACCCGCTCCGGCACCTCCGACGCCGCCGGACGTCGCATGGTCGTCCTGTCGGCGCTCGGCGTGACCGGCATCGACTGGCGCACCGCCCTGCTCTCCGAACCCAGCCCGTCGACCACCACCGCCCAGGAGCCCTCCGCATGAGCACCCTCGAACTCGACCACGTCGGCATCGGCGAGGAGCCCGGCGCCGCACTGCCGACCGTGTCCGCGGTGGCCGGACCCGGTCGACCGGGCATCGTCGCCGTCGAGACCGAACAGGCCCCGGTGCTCGCGTCGCTCGTCGCCGGCGGCCGGATGCGACCCGACCGGGGTCGCGTGCTCGTCGACGGGCACGAGGACCCGGCAGCCGTGCGCGGCTCGTTCGCCCTCGTCGACACCCCCGGCGTCGCCGAGCCCTTCCCCGTGATGAGCTGCCGACGCATCGTCCGCGAGGAACTCGCCTACGCCGGTCAGCGACCGTCGCGCGAGCACGTCGACACGGTGCTCGAGTCGCTCGGGATGGCGCAGTACGCCGACACCCACGTCCAGCGCGTCCCCACCGAGGTCCGCATCCGCCTGCTCGTCGAACTCGCCCTGCTCCGCGACGGTGTCACCGGACTGGTGGTCACCTCGCCCGAGCGGCACGGCGGCGCCGTCGAGGACTGGTTCGCCGTCGTGCGCGACGTCGCCCTCCGTGGCGTGACCGTCCTCCTCGTGACGTCGAAGGCCGCGGCGCAGACCGCCGCAGCCCTCCTCGACACCATCCCCTCCCCGACCACGACCGACGGCCCCGACGACGCGACCGCCACCGACGGAGACGACCCGCGCCTCCAGGAAGCGTCCTGACGTGACCACCACCTCGCTCGTCCGCGCGGAGCTCGCGCGCCTCACCGCCACGCCCCTCGCCCGCCTCGCGTTCATCGCACTGATGTGCGTGCCGCTGCTCTACGGCGGCGCCTACCTGTGGGCGAACCGCGACCCCTACGCCAAGCTCGACCAGGTCCCCGCCGCGATCGTCAACCAGGACGCCGGCGCCACGCTGGACGGCGACCGGGTGGACTACGGCGACGACGTCACGAAGGAGGCGATCGACGGCCACGACTTCGAGTGGACGGAGACCTCCGCGGCCGATGCACGCTCCGGGGTCCGGAACGGCACCTACGACTTCGTCGTGACGATCCCGCACGACTTCTCGTCCTCGCTCGTGTCGGCGCAGTCGGACGACCCCGAGCAGGCCAAACTCACGATGACGACCGCCGACACGAACTCGTACCTCGCGTCGACCATCGCCGAGCAGGCGGGCAAGACCATGCGGACCGCCGTCGCCGAGCGGGTCGGCAAGCAGGCCGCGAAGACACTCCTCGTCGGACTCGCGGACGTACGCGACAGCCTCGGCGACGCCGTCGACGGGGCCGGTCAGCTCGCCTCCGGGGCCACCACCGCGAAGGACGGGGCCGACCGACTCGCCGACGGGACGGGCAAGCTCTCCTCGGGGGCGGCACAGCTCGCCGCCGGCACCGCGGACCTGCCGTCGCAGACGCAGCAGTTGGACAGCGGGGCGCAGCAGGTGTCCTCGGGCGCGTCGCAGCTCGCGTCCGGGCTCGCCGACGCGCAACAGCAGACCGCATCACTGCCGTCCGACACGGCTCGCCTCAACTCCGGCGCGCAGCAGGTCGCCACGGGTCTGCAGACACTGTCGGACTCGACCGACCCGGCGCTGGAGTCACTCGAGGCGCTCTCCCCCGACACTGTGAACGCGGCGATCACCGCGGCGGCGGCGAAGCAGGGCGTCGAGCTGTCGCCCGAGGCGCAGGCGGTCATCAAGCAGACCGTCGAGCAGCAGCTCGCGGACTCCGGCAACCAGGAGCAGCTCGCGAAGGTCGAGAAGGCCCTGACCGGGGTCGACCAGCTCCGTGACGGCTCGGCCCAGGTGGCCGCCGGGACGCAGCAGCTCGCCGACGCGTCGCCGACCCTGGCGAACGGGATCGCCACCGCGGCCGACGGCGCGTCCACCCTGTCCGGCGGCGCGTCGCAGGTCGCCGCGGGGACCTCGAAGCTCGCAGCGGCCGCGCCGACGCTGTCGAGCGGCGCGTCCCAGCTCGCCTCTGGAGCGGCCTCGGCCGACGAGGGCGCGAAGTCGCTCGCATCCGGGCTGACGAAGCTCGAGAGCGGCTCGAAGGAGCTCGCGGACAAGCTCGACGACGGCCGCACGAAGATCCAGTCGTCGACCGCGTCGTCGCGCGAGGACCAGGCGTCCGTCATCTCGGACCCGGTGAAGGTCGGCGACGACAACGTGGCCTCGGCGGGGAACTACGGCGCCGGTCTCGCCCCGTTCTTCATCTCCCTCGCGGCCTGGATCGGCATGTACGCGCTGTTCCTCATCCTCAAGCCGATCTCGAAGCGGGCGATCACCGCGGTGCGGAAGCCCCTCCGGGTGGTGCTCGGCGGCTGGCTCACCCCCGCGCTCCTCGGGGTCGTGCAGATGGTCGCGCTGTTCCTCATCGTCCGGTTCGCGCTCGACCTGAACGTGGTGCAGGCCGGCCCGACGATCGGCATCATGGTGCTCGCCTCGGCCACGTTCGCGGCGATCATCATGGCGCTCAACGTGCTGCTCGGGTCCGTCGGGCAGTTCCTCGGCCTCGTGCTCATGCTCGTGCAGCTCGTGACCGCCGGCGGGACGTTCCCGTGGCAGACGCTGCCGGGGCCGTTGGCGGCGCTGCACTTCGCGCTGCCGATGACGTACTCGGTCGACGCCATCCGGCAGACGATGTACGGCGGGTCCGCGGCGGCGGCGTGGTCGGACACGGGCGTGCTGCTCTGCTGGCTCCTCGGGGCGCTGCTCGTGTCGTACGTCGTGACCGCCCGGCAGACCCGGAGTCGCACGCTGCGGGACCTCCGCCCGAGCCTCATCGGCTAGCGCCATCGGCTAGCGCAGCCCCGCCGGAACCAGGTTCCGGACACAGCACCACGAAGAAGCACGGTGCTGTGTCCGGAACCTGGTTCTGCCCGTCCCCACCCCCGCGTACCGTCGCGCGCATGGCGACGCTGCTCATCACCGGAGCGGCCGGACGCATCGGGACGGCCCTCCGCCCGAGGCTCACGGCCGCCGGACACGACCTCGTCCTGCTCGACACCCGCCGCCCGGAGCCGGCGGTCGGGGACCGCGAGCGCTTCGTCGAGGGGGACGTGAACGACCGCTCCGCCCTCGCGGCCGCCCTGCCCGGCGTCGACACGATCGTGCACCTGGCCGGGATCCCGACCGAGGACGAGTGGGACACCCTCGTCGCCGCGAACGTCACGGGCACCAAGAACCTGTTCGAGGCCGCCGTGGCAGCCCGGGTACGACGGGTCGTCCAGGCGAGCTCGATCCACGCGGTCGGTCGGGTCCCCGAGGAGGGCACCGCCCCGGCGAGCGTCCCGGGCGACCGGCTCCCGCGTCCCGACCTGTACTACGGGTTCACCAAGGCCGCGATGGAGCTCCTCGGCAGCCTGTTCGCCGACCGGTACGACATGTCGGTCGTCTCGGCCCGCATCGGCGCCTTCGGCGAGCGCCCGAGCAGCCGGCGGGCGCTGCTGATGTGGAGTTCGCCGGACGACCTGGCGCGGCTCGTGCAGGCGACGGTCGACCTCCGGGAGCCGGGCCACCACGTCGTGTGGGCGGTCTCGCGGAACACCGGGTCCCCCGCCGACCTGTCCGCCGGCGAGGCGATCGGCTTCCATCCCGCGGACGACGCCTCGGCCGTGCTCGACGCGGACCAGCGTGCGGCCCTGCCGGAGGAGGACATCCGGTTCCTCGGCGGCGGCATGGCGGACCTGCCGCTCGGTCGTCGGTCGAGCTGACCACCGGACCGCCAGGGACGCGGCGGACCCGCACCGCGCCTCCCGGCAGCCACGACGCGGCGGACCCGCACCGCGCCTCCAGGCTGATGTCCTGACAACAGCACCAAGTGCGCCACCGCTAGGATCGACGAGGACACCAGGAGGTCGATGCCGATCATGGGCGACGGCAAGCCAGCCGGCGGCAAGCCGGCGACCATCTACGACGTCGCGGCACGCGCCGGTGTCTCCAAGTCGCTCGTCTCGCTCGTCCTGCAACGCTCCCCGCGGGTGAGCGACCAGCGCCGAACGGCGGTGCTGCAGGCCATCCAGGAGCTCGACTACCGCCCGTCAACGGCCGCCGTCGCCCTCGCGGGGACACGCTCACGCACGATCGGGGTGGTGCTCGACGACTTCCGGAACCAGTGGTTCGTCGACCTCCTCACCGGCCTCCGCGAGTCGCTGCAGGACCAGGGGCACCGGCTCGTCGTCGCCGACCGGTTCCTCAACACCGGTCTGGACGCCTCGCCCGTCGAGGGCTTCCTCTCGATGCGCGTCGAGGGCATCGTGATCGCCGGCGAGCCCGAGACGGACCTGGCGGTCCCCGCGTCCATGCCGCTGGTCATCGCGGGCGGACGGGTCGCGATCCCGCGCGCCGACACGGTCGCGAACGACGACCGCACCGGCGGCGCGATCGCCGCCGACCACCTGCTCGACCTCGGGCACACGCGCATCGGCTTCGTCGGGGCGCGTTCCGCCGCCTCCGACGAACGACGGACCGGCCTGGAGGCACGGGTCGCCTCCGCCGGGTCCGGCGCCTCCGTCGTCAGTGCGGTCCTCCCCGGTGAGCCCACCGAGGACGCCGGCGTCCGTGCCGTCGGGGTCCTCCTCGACGAGCACCCCGACGTCACGGCGGTTTTCGCCGCGAACGACGTGATGGCCCTCGGGGCGCTCTCGGGCCTCGCCGAGCGGGGCCTGCGGGTGCCCGAGGACGTCTCGGTCATCGGGTACGACGACACCCCGGTCGCCGCCACCCGCTACGTCGGCCTGACGAGCATCGACGACCGGAGCGTCGAGATCGGCCGGGGTGCTGGTGAGCGGTTGCTCGCCCGCATCGCGGACCCGGACGCGCCGGCACGGGAGATCCTCGTCGAGCCGCGGCTCGTCGCGCGGCGCACGACCGCACGACGCTGACGCTGCGACGGGAGCGCAGCTCGTCGCTCCCGCCGCAACGGTGCCTCAGCGGTCCGCGGTCGTGCCCTCGTCGCGGGCGACCGCCACGTCGAGCCGCGGGTCGAGTGCCGGGTCCGGGGACACCGCGGCGGTGCTCACCGGCGGGTCCGGCTCGTGCGCGACCTCCGGCCGTGCCGTGCCCCGGGTCGGGCGGAGCCGCTGCCGGATGACCCGCCACGGTCGACCGAGCCCGGTCTGGACGCCGCGCTCCGCGGGTGCGTCGACCTCGAGGCCGTAGTACTCGCCGACGCGTTCCAGGAGCAGCGCCCGTTCCGCCCGGTCGTACGCCCGGCGTTCGCGGGTGAACGCGATGACGGTCGACCAGCAGGTGAGCAGGAGCACGATGCTGAACGGGAGTGCGGTCGTGATCGCCGCCGTCTTCAGGGCGTTGAGGCCGCCGGTGAGCAGGAGCGCGATGGCGAGCAGTGCGGTCACGCCCGCGAAGAACACCCGGAGCCAGTTCTTCGGCTCGATGTCCCCACCGGAGGCGAGCATGGCCATCACGAGCGACCCGGAGTCCGACGAGGTCACGAAGAAGACGCCGATGAGGAGGATCGCGCCGAACGTCAGGACGGTCCCTGCAGGCAGGTCCCCGAGCAGGGTGAACAGCGACCCCTCGACGTCGACCGAGCCGTCGCTGCCGACCAGGCCCCCGCCGTTCACCTGCTGGTGGACGGCGGCCCCGCCGAGCACGGCGAACCAGAGCATCGTGAGCGCGGTCGGCACGAGCAGGACGCCGAACACGAACTGCCGCACCGTGCGGCCCTTCGAGATGCGGGCGATGAAGATGCCCACGAACGGCGCCCAGGACATCCACCAGCCCCAGTAGAACGTGGTCCAGGCCGCCTGCCAGGCCTCGCCGGCCGCGCCCTGCTGCGCGCTCACGGTGAAGGAGAGCCCGACGAGGTCCTGCAGGTACGCGCCGATCGACTGCACGAAGTCACGGAGGAGGTACTGCGTCGGGCCGACGACGAGGATGAACAGCAGCAGCGCGGCCGCGAGGAGCAGGTTGAAGTTCGACAGGATCTTCATGCCCTTCGTCACGCCGGTGACGAGCGAGACGATCGTGAGCGCGGTGATCACGGCGATGATGGCGATCTGGCTGACCGTGGTGCTCTCGGCGATGCCGGCGCTCTCGAGGCCGGCACCGATCTGGAGGACGCCGAGACCGAGTGAGGTCGCGACGCCGAACAGGGTCCCGATCAGGGCGACGACGTCGATGGTGTTGCCCCACCCGCCCTTGACGCGGGCCCCGAGGAGCGGCTCGAGGGCCCACCGGATCGAGACCGGGCGCCCGCGGCGGTGGATCGCGTACGCGAGCGCCAGCCCGAGCACGACGTAGATCGCCCAGGCGTGCAGGCCCCAGTGCAGGAAGGTCTGCGTCATCGCCTGCTGGGCGAGCGACGCCTCGTTCCCGGTGACGCCGGGGCGCGGGTCCGCGAAGTGGCTCAGCGGCTCGGAGACGCCGTAGAAGACGAGACCGATCCCCATGCCGGCCGCGAAGAGCAGCGCGAACCACGAGCCGGTCGAGAACTCCGGTTCGTCGCGGTCCTTCCCGAGCTTGATGTCGCCGAACTTGCTGAAGCCGACGAAGATGCTGAACGCGACGAAGAAGGCCGCCACGAGGACGTAGTACCAGCTGAAGTTCTGGACGATCGCGTCCTGCAGTGTGTCGAAGGCGCCCTCTGCCGATGCCGGGGCGACGAGGGTCCACGCCACGAAGCCCAGGACGACGACCGCTGCCGGCCAGAACACCCAGCGCTTCAGTCGCGGGGTCGTGGTGGGGTGAGGAGTCGCCATGCCGACCATGGTGCCCGGGTTCCTGTGGCCGCGCTCAGGTCCGGCGGTGTTGCGAGCACGGCCGGGCGCGTCCTCCGGACGGCGTTCGACTCCCCCCGGTGGTCAGCGGGTAGCGTTGCAGGCCGAACCGGTCCACCGCACCGACCACGCGGCGGCCGCCACCGAACGGGGCGGAGTCCGGTCACGGAGGATCTGGAGCGGTGCCGATGGAGGACGAGGGCCGGACGTCGGCACGTGCCGCACTGGTGGCGGCGCTCGACGTCGTGGGAGCGGCGCCGTCCGAGCGGTTCGAACGGATCGTCCGCGTCGCCCGGGAGGTCTTCGACGTCCCGTTGTCCTACGTCAACGTCCTCGACGACGACCTGCTGCACACCCTGACGCCGAACGTGCCCGACGAGATCGTGTCCGGACCCATCGGTTGGTCGTTCTGTCAGCTGACGATCCGGCAGGTCGAACCGACGGTCATCTGCGACACGACCGCCGACCCACGGACGGCCGGACTGCCCGGGGTGACGAACCGCGGCATCCGCTTCTACGCCGGCGTCCCGCTGACGATGCCGGGTGGCATGCCCGTCGGGACGCTCTGCCTCATGGACACGCGGCCGCGGGACTTCTCGCTCGCCGACGAGGCCGCGCTGATCGACTTCGGCCGCTGGGCGGAACGCGCCCTCGGCCAGGGCCTCCACCACGACCGGTTGCAGGACGTCGTGGCCGCACTGACGCCCGCTCCGCTCGGGGTCGGCGACCTGCACGTCTCCGCGACCTCGGTACCGTACGGCGACACGAGCGGGGACCTGCACGACTGGTCGACCGACGGGCAGCACCTCACCGTGACGCTCGCCGACGTGATGGGCAAGGAGCAGCCCGCGGCGATCCTCGCTGCCGGGATCCGTTCGGCGCTCCGACAGCACCGCGACCGTGCACCCGAGGACGCCGTGCGGGCCGTCGAGCCGGCGGTCGCGGAGGACCTCGTCGCCGCGAGCGCGTTCGCCACGCTGTTCCACGCCCGGGTCGCCCTCGGCACGGGAGCGGTCGAGGCGGTCGACGCCGGACACGGACTCGTCGTGCACCTCGGCGCCGACGGCCGGCACCGGATGCTGCGCTCGCACGACCTGCCGCTCGGCCTGCACCCGGTCGGCGCCGCGCGGTCGGTCACGACCGTCACGCTGGCCCCCGGTGACGCACTCCTCGTGGCGAGCGACGGCGCACTCGACCTCGGCGACGGCACGATCGACACCCTGTCCGAGCTCACGCGCACGTTCGAGCGCACGCGGGACCACCACGCGTTCCTCGAGACCGTGCGACTCCGCGCCGCCGAGCGTGCGGAGGACGACGTGACCGTGGTGCTGCTGACCCGCGACGCCTGACCCGACCTCGCGTCACAACATCGTCGTGAGCACGCCCCCGTCCGCACGGAGGGCAGCTCCGGTCGTCGCCGATGCCCGCGGGCTGGCCAGCCAGACGACGAGGTCGGCGATCTCCGACGGCTCGATGAAGCGACCGAGCAGGCTCGTGGTGTTCTGCCCGATGATCGCGTCCCGGACCGTCGCGACGGGCGCTGCCTGGGCAGCGGCGACCGACGTGACGGCGGCCGCGACCCCGTCCGACCAGGTGGGTCCGCCGAGGACGGTGTTCACCGTGACCGACGTGCCCCTCGTGCGCTTCGCCAGCCCGTTGCCGAGCGCCACGAGGCCGGCCTTCGTGACGCCGTACGGGACCATGTCGCCGGGCACGTCGACACCCGACTCGCTGCTGACGAGCACGATCCGCCCGTGCCCACGGTCGAGCATCCCGGGGAGCAGCCTCCTGGCCGACCGGACGGCGCTCATCAGGTTGACGTCGAGGTAGCGCTGCCAGTCGTCGTCGCCGACGTCCTCGAAGCGGTCGAGGCCGAACACGCCGACGTTCGCGACCAGGACGTCGACCTCGCCGAGTTCGTCGAGGAGACGGTCGACGGCCGCCGCGTCGGCGAAGTCCGCCGCGATGCCGGCGACCCGGACGTCGGGTGCCGCTGCTGCGAGCCGCTCCACCGCCGCGGCGACACGGTCCGGCGACCGGCCGTTGATGGTGACGTCGACGCCCTCCGCTGCCAACGCTGCTGCGACGGCGTAGCCGATGCCCGCCGTCGAGCCGCTGATGAACGCGGTCCGGCCGCGCAGTCCGAGGTCCATGTGGCACTCCGTTCGTCATGACTTGCTTGAGCAAGCGACGGTACGGCAGATGACTTTCCTGAGCAAGTGCGAGCAGGTAGCGTGTCGACGTGGACTTCACCGACGACGAACTCGCGACCTGGTCATCACTCGCGACGCTGCTCGAGCGACTCCCCGCCGCACTCGACGCCCAGCTGCAACACGACAGCGGCCTGACGCACTTCGAGTACGGGGTCCTCTTCGCGCTCGACAGCGCTCCCGATCGCGCGCTCCGACTGAGCACCCTCGCGGCGTACGCCAGCTGCACGCTGTCACGCCTGTCGAGGGCGGTGACACGGTTGCACCGGCAGGGTTGGGTCGAACGGGTGGTCGACCCAACCGACGGCCGGTTCACCCTCGGCGTCCTCACCGACACCGGACACGCACAGGTCCTGGCAGCGACCCCCGGGCATCGCGCGCTGGTCAGGCGCCTCGTCTTCGACACCATCGGCGAGCGGGAGGCGCAGCACCTGGGTGCAGCCGCACGTGCCGTCGCCGAGGCGATCGGCCCGGCGCCCGTGTGGGCACCCGGACGACCCACCTGAACGGACGGACCTCAGTCCGCGATCGCGTGCTGCACGATCCAGCTGTGCATGACGATCGCAGCGGCGGCCGAGGCATTGATGCTCCGCGTCGACCCGTACTGGGTGATCTCGAGGTGTGCGTCCGCCCCGGCCACGGCCTCGGCGGTCAGCCCCGGGCCCTCCTGGCCGAAGAGGAACACACAGCGCTCCGGGATCGCCGCGGTCTCGATGCGCTCGGCACCGTCGGTGTTGTCGATCGCGACGACCGGCCGCCCCTCGGCGTGCATGGCCTCGAGGAACGCCGCGACGTCCGGGTGGTACCGGACGTGCTGGTACCGGTCGGTGACCATCGCGCCGCGCTTGTTCCAGCGGCGGCGCCCGATGATGTGCACGACGCCGGCGAGGAACGCGTTGGCGCTGCGCACGATCGACCCGATGTTGAGGTCGTGCTGCCAGTTCTCGATCGCGACGTCGAACGCGTGGCGGCGGGTGTCGAGGTCGGCGACGATCGCCTCCATCGACCAATACCGGAAGCGGTCGACGACGTTGCGGGGGTCGCCGTCCGCGAGGAGCTCCGGGTCGAGCCGGGGGTCGTCGGGCCACGGCTCGGGGTGGGGGCCGACGCCGTTGGTCGTGCGCTCGTGGGAGGGCTCGGGCTGGGCGGCGGTCACGCCCTCCAGACTAGGACGCGCGTGACGCTGCGACCCGCGCCTCGATGCCGGCGAGCAGCACCTCGACGCCGAGCGTGAAGCGGTCGTCGTACGAGTGCGACCCGAGGATCTCCCCCACGAGCGCGTGCCGCTCCGGCCGGCCGGCCTCGGACGAGCCCCGGCCGACGAGGACGCCGACGTGCCCGACCACGAAGTCGTAGACCACGAAGAACGCGTACATCGCCTCGCGGTCCGGCAAGCCGGCATCCTGGAGCGCCGAGACGACGGTCCGGACGACGCCGTCCGACTCGGTCGAGGCGAGCGGCGCGTGCTGGCTGTGCGACTCGAGGACGAGCGGGTGCGTCGTCATGAGGTCGCGGAAGGTGCAGGCGAAGACCCGGACGACCTCGCGCCAGTCCGACGGCCACACGAACGTCGACGCGAACTCGTCGACGGTGCGTCGGACGAGCTCGGCGTGCAGGTCGTCGAGACCGCCGATCGTCCGGTGCACGGTCATCGGGGCCACGCCGAGCGCCGCCCCGAGCGCGCGGAAGGAAAGCCGGTCGAGCCCCTCCTCGTTCGCGATCCGGGTCGCGGCGTCGATCACCTGCTCGCGCGAGAGCACGTTCGGACGACCGCGTCGTCGCCGCGGCGCCACCTCGGCCTCGCCGACGGACGCGTTCCCGGCAGCACCGGAGACGGCACCAGCAGCAGCGGGTCGGGGGGTGGCGGCGTGGGCGAGGGGGTCGACGAGCACGGTGGGACTCCTTGATCCAGTACGTGTACCGAAAAGCCTAGGGCAAAAGCGAGTGTCATTCGGTGACTCGACCATCCCGGCAACCGACGCCGACGCGCAAGAGCCGATCCGTGCCTCCCGGCCTGCTCCCAGCCCGTGCCGGGCGCGACCGCACGCGCAGCCGGCGCGACCATCCGCTCGCACTAGGGTGAGGCCATGGCAACCCGCGACGAGGTCGAGTGCTGGCTGACGGACATGGACGGCGTGCTCGTCCACGAGAACCAGGCCCTGCCTGGGGCACCGGAGCTCATCCAGCAGTGGCTCGACGAGGGCACCGAGTTCCTCGTCCTGACGAACAACTCGATCTTCACGCCGCGCGACCTGAGCGCCCGGCTCCGCGGTTCGGGCCTGCACGTGCCCGAGGAGCGCATCTGGACGAGCGCGCTCGCGACCGCGGACTTCTGCCGGTCCCAGATGCCCGGCGGCTCCGCCTTCGTGATCGGCGAGGCCGGCATGACCACGGCACTGCACGAGGCCGGCTTCATCATGACCGAGACCGCCCCCGACTACGTGGTCGTCGGCGAGACACGGAACTACTCGTTCGAGGCGATCACCAAGGCCGTGCGGCTCATCCGCGACGGCGCGCGGTTCATCGTCACCAACCCCGACGCGACCGGCCCGAGCGCCGAGGGCGTCCTGCCGGCGACCGGTGCGATCGCCGCGATGATCGAGAAGGCCACCGGCAAGCAGCCGTACGTCGTCGGCAAGCCGAACCCGATGATGTTCCGCTCCGCGATGAACCGCATCGGGGCGCACTCCGAGAACACCGGCATGATCGGCGACCGCATGGACACGGACGTCCAGGCCGGCATCGAGGCCGGGCTCCACACCGTGCTCGTGATGACGGGCATCAGCGACCAGGCCGAGATCGAGAAGTACCCGTTCCGACCGAGCGAGGTCATCTCCGGCGTGCACGAGCTCGTGCGCACCGAGCCGTTCGAAGTCGAGATGTAGGAGCACCGTGCGCTGGGACCCGGACCGCTACGCCGCCTTCGCGGACGACCGCGCACGCCCCTTCCACGACCTGGTCGCGCAGGTCGCGTGGTCGGCGGGCGACGGCCGGGAGGCACCGCGTCGCGTCGTCGACCTCGGTTGCGGCCCCGGGACCCTCACCGCCACCCTCGCGGCCCGCTGGCCGGGCGCGCAGGTGGTCGGGATCGACAGCTCCGCGGAGATGCTCGCCACGGCGCCGTCGGACGTCCCCGGGCTGGCGTTCGAGCTCGGCGCGATCGAGGACTGGACGCCGGGCGCGACGGACGACGTCGTCGTGACGAACGCCGCGCTCCAGTGGGTGCCGTCGCACGTCGAGCTCCTGCCGCGGTGGTTCGCCGCGATGCCGTCGGGCGCGTGGTTCGCGATGCAGGTGCCGGGCAACTTCGACTCCCCGTCGCACGCGCTCATGCGGTCGGTCGCGGCCGACGGACCGTGGGCGTCCGTGCTCGACGGCGTGCTGCGAGCCGATCCGGTACTCGACCCGGCGGGTTACCTCGGGCTCATGCTCGACGCCGGACTCGAGGCCCGGGCGTGGGAGACGACGTACGCGCAGCTGCTGTCCGGCGACGACCCGGTGCTCGCGTGGGTGCGGGGCACGGGGCTGCGGCCCGCCGTCGCCGCCCTCGACGCCGCGGACCCGACCGGTGCGCTGACGACCGCGTTCACCGAGCGGTACGCCGCCCTGCTGCGTACCGCGTACCCGGCCGGACCGCACGGCACGGTGTACCCGTTCCGTCGGGTGTTCGCGGTGGGCCGCAAGCGCTGACGCGTCGTTCGCCGCTGCGCGTCAGACCGACTGGAGGCGCGGCTCGTCACCGCGCACGACGAACGCCGCCATCGGGGGCACCCCGACCCACCGCCGCCGTGTACGACGTTGGCGGTCGTCCCGCCACGCCACCATGCCGCCCGCGACGATCCCGAACGCGAGCAGGCCGAACGAGAACAGGCCGATCACCCCGGCGACCGTCAGCGTCGAGAGGTCGGACGGGTCCGCCGTGGGCGAGTAACCGATCGACCCGAAGTCCCAGAACGCGTGCAGCAGCACGGGCGCGAGCAACGACCCGGTCAGCCGTCGCGCGACGTACAGCGTCGAGCCGAACGACGCCGCGAACACGACCTGCAGGAGCGTGGGCCCGACACCGGCTCCGGCGAGGATGTTCAGCAGGTGCAGCAGCCCGAACAGCACGCACGACACCGCCCACACCGCGAACTCGGGCAGACGTCGACGCAGCCCGACGAGCAGCACGCCCCGGGTCATCAGCTCCTCGAAGACCCCGACGAACAGCACCCCGACCGTGAGCAGCAGGAAGTACCGGACGGGCAGCGCGCCCCAGTCCACCAGCGGCAGCCGCACGAGGCAGACGAGCAGGATCCCGAGCGGCGCGATCATCGTCCAACGCAGGGGCGTCCGGGTGAGGTCGACGGTCGCGATCCGCCACCAGCCGAGCGCGGTGACGACGACCGCGAACGCCGCGACCGCGATCCCCTCCGGCACGACGAGGGAGCGGACGACGCTGTCGACCGTCTGCCCGAGACTCGGGTAGTCGTCGCTCGGGCGGGCCCGGACCGCGCTCACCACGGCGAACACGACGAGGGGCGCGACGCCGACCAGCAGCGAGGGGGGAACCGGCCAGCGCCGTCTGCGAGCAGGGGCTGCTGACGTCACCCTTGCGTTTGTACCATTGACGCATGCGGCTTCCCTCCCTCAGCACCATGGCCGAGGACTACGTGAAGCTCATCTGGAAGGCGGGCGAGCGCGGCGGTGCCGGTCTGGCGACGCGCGACATCGCGGCGGCGCTCCGGGTCTCGGCCTCCACGGTGTCGGGCAACCTCCGGAAGCTCGACCGCGACGGCCTGATCGAGCACACCCCGTACTACGGCGTCGTCCTCACGCCGCTCGGGCAGCAGGTCGCGGTGGCGATGGTCCGCCGACACCGGCTGATCGAGACGTTCCTGGTCCAGCGGCTCGGGTACGGCTGGGACGAGGTGCACACCGAGGCCGAGGCACTCGAGCACGCGGTGTCGGAGACCTTCCTCGACCGCGTCGACGCCGACCTTGGGCACCCGACGCACGACCCCCACGGCGACCCGATCCCCCGCGCGGACGGCTCCGTGCCGGACTCTCCCGGGGCGCTCCTGGGCACCGTGACACCGGGCACGTGCGGCACGGTGGACCGGGTGTCGGACGACGATCCCTCGCTCCTGCGGTACTTCGACGAGCTCGGGGTGGCGCTCGGCACGCACCTCCGGGTCGAGCAGGTCCGGGACTACGCGGGCGTCATCGCGGTGGCGCGCCGCTCCGCCGACGGCTCGGAGTCCCTCGTCGACCTGCCGGCCGCCGCCGCGACCGCCATCTGGCTCGCCCCCGACGACGACTGACCGGCGCGGTCCGCCCGTCCGACCCCGCCCCGCTTCGTCCGATCCCGCCCCGCGCTGGTCGCACGACGTGCCGCTCACGTCCACCCTGGTCGCACGACATGCCGCGCGGGCGTCCACAAGCCGACAGGTTCTGCGACCAGGCACCCGGCGTGACGGCCGCGGCACCCGCAGCGCCCACGCCAGCCCGGCGTCAGCCGCGCGCCACCACCGACTGCCGCCGGAACGGCGCGGCCAGGGTCGACGCGATCTCCCGCCGGTTGATCCAGAACACGACGACCGCGGCGACGAGGTGCACGATGCTCAGCACCCACCGCCCGCTCGTGTCCGTCACCACGAACTGGACCGCGAAGAGCGCCACGAGCGCGATCGCCGACCACCGGTGGAACCGCAGCGCGATGATGATGGCCACGCCGAGCACCGTCTGCGAGGCGGTGAGCATGAACTCCTCGACCTGCCGACCGTCGAGCGGCAGCCCGCCCGTGGTCCCGCCGCCGAGCACGTGCGCGATCGGCAGCGACCCGACGAGCAGCGACCACTGGTTCACCTTCGAGGCGATGAGCGTCCCGATCGCCGCACCGCCCATCCCGCGCAGGGCGAAGAGCGCGGCGACGATGAACTCCGGCGCCTCGGTCGCGAGCGGTGCGAGCCACTGCACGAGGAAGTAACTGTCGATGCCGAGCGCGCTGCCGGAGGACACGAGGGCCTCGGCGAAGGGCTCCGCGGACGACAGGATCACCGCGGCTGCGACGACGAACAGCGCGACGATCGTCCATCGACGCGCGCGGGTCGGCATCGCGGCGATGTTGCCCGCCATGCCGACGAGTTCCTCGTCGTCGTCGTCACCGTCGGACACCTTCGACGCGCGCCACAGGTAGGCGACGAACGCGGCGAGGAGCACGAACCCGAACCACAGTGGGATCGACCCGAACAGCGGGATGAGGAACGCCACGACGGCGAGGAGCGCGAGGAACCCGATGTCGAGCCGGGAGGACTGCTCGAGCTGCAGCACCCGCGTGGCCGACGCGGGCAGCGAACCGGCGCGCACGTACCGCCGGGCGACGAGCAGCGAGATGACGACGACGAGCGGCCAGCCGAACCCGAGCAGCAACCGGTTCGACCCGGTCATGTTGGCGGCGGCGAACTGCTCGAACGCGGGGTCGGAGCCGGACCGGAACGCGTAGAACAGGTCGACCGCGTACTCGGGCAGCACGGCGATGAGCGCGAGGATCGCGATGGCCAGGGCGCCCGCGATGTCCTTCTGCGCGGCCTCGGCGGCCCAGGCGAGCAGGAACGAGGCTGCGACGACCGCGCCGCCGAAGACGAGCAGGTCGACGACGGGGTTCGGCGCGGAACCGGTCAACCGGAAGACGACGGCGGGCAGTGCGAGGACGACGCAGATCGCGATGCGGCCCCAGGCACTGCGGCCCATGCGGGCGGGCGGTGCGGCGGCGTCGACGACGCGGACGGGTGAGGTGTCGATCACAGGGGGGTCCCTTGGTCGGGCCGCACCGATCGCGCAGGGGTGGGGAGCGCTTCGGCACGGCAGAACGGCCGAAGGTCTCGCTCGCCCGCCGGGTGGGACCGGCAGGTGGTGCACCGGGCCGATCGTCGTGATGGCCAGTGTGTCGATGCACGCGCTGGGAGCTACTCCCCTTCGACACCCACCTTGGCCGGTGTCGTTCCCGACGCGCAAGCCGATCCGGGGGTTTCGAGACGCCGAATCCGCGGGTTCCGGCGCCCGCCCAGCGCTGGTGCGGACGGCCGGGAGGCGCGTGGCGGCGCCGCCACGCGCCTCCCGGCCGTCATCCGCTCACGTCGGCGGCCGTCGCGCTCCTGCGGGTCGCGTCAGCCGGAGGCGCGCTTGCTGCGTCCCAGCGCCATCTCGCGTCGCGCGCGCTCCAGCGCGAGCGAGGACGCGGCGTCCGGGTCGTGGAGCAGCCGCTCGGTGTCGGCGACGTGCTCGCGCACCGACTCGCCGCGTCGCGCGGCGGCGTCCGCGAGGACCGGCGCGACGACGTCCTCGCCGAGGGACACCAGCGCACGACTGAGGGCCAGGCGGCGGTCCCGGTCGCCCTCGCCGAGTTCCCGGGCGAGCCGTCGGGCCAGCGCGGGTCGTTCCCCCTCGGGGGCGAGGACCGCGGCGGCACGCCAGGCCGTTCGCCGGACACCGGGGTCGGTGTCGCCGATCCGGTCCGCGACCTCGGCGTACACGGACCCGTCGCGGATCTTCGACAGCGTGTGGAGCGCCTGCGACCGCGCCTGCGCTTCCGGACGGTCGAGCTCGGCGACGAGCCGTGGCACGACGACCTCCGCCGGCAGCCGGACGAGCGACCACGTCAGGGCCTCGCGGACCTGCAGGTCGGGGTCGACCGCGCACTGCTCGAGGAGGACGTCGAGGTCGGCCGGGTCCGCCGCGGTGCCGGCCGCCATCACGGCGCGGAGGCGCGCGGAGGAACGGGGGTCGGCGAGGTGGTCGGTCAGCGTGCTCATCCCCTCATGCAACACTGCGAAGCCCCTGGCCGGGCGACAGGCGGCCGGGCATAGCGTGGGAGGGTCGCGGCCGTCACCGTGACCGCGACGACCAGACCACGAAAGGACCACCATGCCCCGCATCGGTACCAGCGACCTCACCGTGTTCCCCCTCGCACTCGGCGGCAACGTCTTCGGCTGGACGGCCGACGAGCAGACTTCGCACCGGGTACTCGACGCGTACACGGGCGCCGGTGGGGACTTCGTGGACTCGGCCGACGTGTACTCCGCCTGGGCGCCGGGCAACAGCGGCGGTGAGTCCGAGCGGGTCATCGGTTCGTGGCTCCGCGCCTCGGGCAAGCGCGACGACGTCGTCATCGCGACGAAGGTGTCGCAGCACCCGGAGTTCCAGGGCCTCTCGGCGTCGAACGTCGCAGCGGCTGCCCGGGCCAGCCTCGAACGGCTCGGCACCGACCGGATCGACCTGTACTACGCGCACTTCGACGACGAGTCGACCCCGCTCGAGGAGACCGTGCGGGCGTTCGACCAGCTCGTGCGCGAGGGCCTCGTCCGGTACACGGCGATCTCGAACTACTCGCGGGAGCGCGCCCAGGAGTGGATCCGCATCGCGGACGAGCACGGCCTCGCGAAGCCGGTCGCGATCCAGCCGCACTACAACCTCGTGACGCGGGAGCCGTACGAGTCGGACATCGCGCCGCTCGCCGCCGCCGAGCACCTCGGGGTGGTGCCGTACTTCGCCCTCGCCGCCGGGTTCCTCACCGGGAAGTACCGCTCGGAGGAGGACTTCGCCGGCAAGGACCGCGAGGGGCAGGTGTCGGGTTACTTCTCGGACGAGGGGCTCGCGGTCGTCGACGCCCTCGACACGATCGGCCGTGAGCACGGCGTGGAGATCGCGACCGTGGCCCTGGCGTGGCTCCAGGCACAGCCGGACGTCGTCGCGCCGATCGCCAGCGCGCGGAACACCGACCAGCTGCCGGCGCTGCTCGCGTCGGCGGAGCTCGAGCTCAGCGCGGAGGAGCTGCGCACCCTGTCGGACGCGTCCGCGAAGGTCCCCGCCGCACGTTGACCGCGGCGGCGGCGCCCCGCGCTGCCGCTGCTGAACGACGTCGCCGCTGTCGTACGACGGCGGCGACGTCGTTCGTCGCGCACGCGGGCAACCCGCGCGGGCACGGAGCGACTCCGCGGTGGTCGTACGACGACGACCGCGTCGATCGACAGCCGCGCCCCCACGCTCGTCGCTCCAGCGCCGCTGACGCCGGCTGCGCGACGACGACGACGACACGCTCGACGCCGCCCGCGCCGCCTACGCCGCGGGCGCGAGCGACCCCGTGAGCTCCTGCCCCGACGACCGCGTGACGAAGCACGAGATGAACGTGTCGCCCTGCTGCCACGTGGACTCGTCCGGCGCGTAGGCCCCCTGGACCTGCACGTCCCCGACCGAACCCGCCGCGGCCGTGTCCAGCGCCGCCGAGGTCTGGCACTGCTCCGCAGCCTGCGCCGCGAGTGCGTCCGCCCCCGGGTACGCGTCCGCCTGGACGGGCAGCCGTGCGGTGAGCTGCGCCGCGTGCGGCGTCGCGCAGTCCACGACCGTGAAGGTCTGCGCCCACGCGTTCGTGAACGGCGTCAGGCACTCCCCGCCCGCGAGGTCCGTCCACGCGTGCTCGCCCGGGGCCGCCGGCGTGGTCGCGAACTGGAGCCCCGTCGCGGGCGTCTGCGCCTGCTCGGCCTCGGCGGAGGGCGTCGACGACGGCGCCGCGGACTGCGCGGCGGCGGTCGGAGACTTCGTGGGTGGGACGAGATGGTCGGCGACCGTGTTGCCCATGATCCACTTCGCGAAGAGGAACACGAGGACGAGCAGCACGACGATGAGGACGATCGCGCCGCCGATGAGGAGCTGCTTGCCGCGCGTCCCCTCGCCCTGCAGCTTCGCGAACTGCTGGTTGATGAGCCCCTGCTGGGACGGCGACGGGGTCTCCGACGCGCGGGCCGAGGGAGCAGCGGGGGTGGGAGCGGCGGCCGAGGACGACCGGACCGCGGGCATCATCGCCGTGCCGGTGTCGTGCGGGTCGTAGCCGGTCGTGCCGAGCTGGTCGACTGCGGCGGTCCCGAAGAGGTCCTTGATCGCGCTCGTGTCGCTCGTCTCGCGGTCGGTCCACTCCGACTGGTCGATGTCCTCCGGGCGCACCGCTGCTGCTGCGGGGTCGGTCGTCGCGGCGGGCTCCGGGTCGGGGCGGTCCTCCGGAGCGGAGAGCAGTCCGTCGAAGTCCTGACCGACCGCGGGCGGGAGGTGCGCCGGGTACGACTCGGGGGTCGGCTCGACGAGCGGCGGGGCGGCGGTCGGCGGCACGGCGTCGTCGGGTTCGGCCCACCACGGCGTCGCGGACGCGGAGCGTGGCGGCTCGAAGGCGACGGTCGGGGTCTCCTCGGCCTCGTCGGAGAGCGACCACCTGGTCGTGGCGGCCCCGTCCGCTGCCGGCTCGGCAGGCGCCGGCTCGGCAGGCGCCGGCTCGGCAAGCGCCGGCTCGGCAAGCGCCGGCTCGACAGGGGTCGACGGTCGCGTCGGTTCGACCGGGAGGCCCGTGGCCGCGTCCGGTACGGAGAGTCGCGTCGTCGGGGCGTCCGGCTCGGATCCCGTCGGTGCGGCGGCCGCAGCCCCGGCAGCGACCGCACCGGCGGCGCCGAGTGCGGCGGCGGTCGGCAGTCCGGGCGCCGCGGTGGGGACCGCTCCGGTGGCGACCTCGTCCTCGTCCTCCGCCTCGTCCGCGAGCGTCCACGACCCGGCCGTGTCGTACGCCTCGGAGGTCAGCGTCGTCGGGACCTCGCCCGTCTCGTCGTCGTGCACGGCCCAGTCGAACGGACGGTCCGACCCGGCAGCCGCGTCGTCGTCGGAGGACGACTGCACCCGCAGCAGGTCGGTGAAGCTCGGCGGCTCGTCGGCGGAGGGCAGCGCGTCCTCGACCCCGAGCGGCTGACGGGCCATCGGCTCGCCGACCGTCACCGCTCCCGTGCCGGTGCCGGTCGCTCGGCCGAGCCAGTCGACGTCGTCACGGCCGGTCCCAGTGGGGTCGGTCCGCCGGCGTTCCTCGTCGAGCGCCCGGGCCTCGGCGGCGCGTGCGTCCCGGTTCGACTGCGCGGTCGGCAGCTGGATCGAGCTCGGGTGCGCCTGCTGCGACGGCGCGCGGAGCTCCTCGGGCATCGAGATCGCCTGCGTGGCACCGGCGTCGGCCGGCACCTCGTCACGCGCCGCCGCCTCGTCACGCGCGGCCGCCTCGTCACGCGCGGCCGCCTCGGCCGGGCTCGTGTCCGCGCCGGCGGAGTCCTCCTCCGAGGGCGCGGTGAACGGCTCGGGCAGCGGCGCACCGGTCTCCTGCGCGGCCTTGATGGCCTCGCGACGCTCCCGTCGGGACGGCCACTCGTCGGCCGAGCGGGGAGCGCCGAAGATGTCCGCGGCACTGCGGAGACCGTGGAACGGAGCGTCCGCGTCCGACGCGCGCCGTGCCTCCAGGCCGTCGTCCCCGTCTCCGGGACCGGCGGTGCCCTCGGGGCCCTGCGCGTCGTCCGGACGCTCCCCGGTCACGCGGACAACCCCAGGTCGGCCAACCCGATGGCGGCGTAGTAGGGGTACCCGGCGGCCTCGATCTTCTCCTTGGCGCCGGTGTCGCGGTCGACCACGACGGCGACCGCGGCGATGATCGCGCCCTCACGCTCGAGCGCCTCGGCCGCCTTGAGCGGCGAGCCGCCGGTGGTCGAGGTGTCCTCGAGCACGATGACGCGCTTGCCACGGACGTCGGGGCCCTCGACCTGACGGCCGCGACCGTGGTCCTTCGGCTCCTTGCGGACGACGAAGGCGTCGTACGCGAGGCCACGCGCGGCGGCCTGGTGCAGCACGGCGCTCGCGATCGGGTCGGCTCCCATGGTGAGGCCACCGACGGCGGCGACGTCCGGGACCTCGGCGATGAGGTCGGTCATCACCTGCCCGATGAGGGGTGCCACACGGTGGTCGAGGCTGACCTTCCGCAGGTCGATGTAGTACGACGCCTGCTTGCCGCTGGTCAGGGTGAAGTCGCCGTGGAACACGGCATCGGCCTTGATGTGGTCGATCAACTGGTCACGCACGTCAGTCACAGCGCACCAGAGTAGCCGGTCGGGGTGATCGGGCGCTCCTGTGCACCTGGGCGGCTCCCGCCGAGGCGCGCTCGGTACGCTCCGGAGCATGCCCCGCTCCGCACCGCCGCCAGCCGTCGAGGCGGGCAGCGCGGCCACCGCGGGCAGGTGGGTCGCGATCGGCCGGGAGGCACTGGGCGCCCTGGTCGCGCTGGCCCTGTCCGTCATCGCGTTGCGGCACGTCGTCGCCACACCGCGGGTCGCGTTGCTCTGGTACGACGGCGACTCGGTGCTCCTGCCGCTGGTCCGGCGCTCGCTCGACGCCGGGCAGCCGTTCGAGTGGGCGATGTCCCCCGCGCTGTTCTTCTTCCCCGAGCTGCCGGTCTACCTGCTCTGCTCGGTGGTGACGGCGACCCCGCAGCAGGCGCTCGCGCTGAACGGCGTGCTCGTGCTCCTCGCCGTGTACGCACTGCTCCGCGCGGCGGCGAACGAGCTCATGCCCTCGGCCGGACGTCCGGCACGGATCGCAGTGTCCGGGCTGGCGCTCGCGTTCGTCACGGCGCTCGTCCTGACCGAGTCGACCGCGACGGCCACCTCGCTCGAACTCGCGTCGCTGCTCCTCACGACCACCTACTACTACGGCGCCGTGCTGGCGATGCTCGCGACCGCCGTGCTCGTGCTCCGGGCAGTGCGGACCGGACGGGCATCGGTCCCGGTCCTCGTCACGCTCGGCCTCGTCGCGGCGCTGACGACCGCGTCGAACCCGCTGTACGTGCCGTGGTCGGCCGGCCCGGTCATCGTGACACTCGGGCTGCTCGCACTCGCACGCCGGGTGCCGTGGCGGCCGGCCGGGCTGCTCGGCGGGGTGCTCGTCGTCGGCTCCGTGGTCGGGTACCTCGTGCGGATCCCGCTGCGCCCGTTCGTGTCGCTCGACCCGTCCACCTACGTGCACCCATCGCGGGCGTTCGACACCCTGGCGTTCTTCGCGCAGCTCACCGACGACCGGGCGGCCACCGCGGCGGGCGACGCCGGGCTGCTCCTGCTCTTCGTCGGGGTCCTGCTCGCCGTTGGTGGCACGGTGTGGGCCTGGCGGATCCGGACCTCCCGCACGGTGCTCGTCGCCACGGTGCTGCCGCTCGTGACCGTGGTCGCAGTGTCCGTCGGGGTCGTGGTCGCCGGGTCGGAGACCCCGCGGTACCTCGAGCCGATCGTGACCGCGCCGCTCCTGGCGTTCATCGCGGTCGCCGAACTCACCCGGACCGCCGTCCGCGCGACCCGGGTCCACCGACCGTCACGGGCGGTCCGTACGCTCCTCGCGATCGGTGCGGCGGCCGTCCTCGTCGCGGGGGTGGCTGCCGTCCCGGGGACCGTCCGCACCGTGTCGGACGCCCGCTACTCCGCCGCCGGCTGCCTCGATCGCTGGGCAGCGGGGCGGGACGTCACCGGGGTCGGGCAGTTCTGGACGGTGCGGCCACTCGCGACCTACGCGGCGCCGAACGTCGAGCTGCTGCAGGTCCGGGACACGTTCGACACCTACCCGTGGTTGGTCGACCTCGGCGCCTACCGCGGGGCCCGGCCGACCTTCGTGGTCATCGGCTCCGGGGACGTCTGGACCCGGGCCGTGGAGGACTCGCTCGGCGCTCCGGCGTCGATCACGCACTGCACGGGCTTCGACGTCTACGACTACGCGGGGACCACGGGCGCGGCCGTCCTCCGGGACCGGGTCGTGCAGAGCGCGGAGCAGACCCTGCGCGACCGGGGCTTCTGAGCTCCACCCTGTCGCGCGGTGTTCCATCCACAGCGGCGCGCCCGCGACCCGATCTGCCTGTACGGATGTATAGGCTTCCCCCTGTGACCCGCGCCACCAGCCCCCGACCCCGCCGGACCCTCCCGCTCCGCCTCGCCGTCACCGGTCTGGCGCTCGCGGGACTCGTCGGCACCGTCGTGCTGGACGCCCCGGCGGCGCAGGCGAAGACCTACCCGTCGTGGGACGACGTGCTCGCCGCCCGTGGCAAGGAGTCCGAGAAGCAGACGCAGATCACGAAGATCCGCGGCATCATCGACGGGCTGTCCGACGACCTCGAGGAAGCCCAGGCAGAGGCCCAGCGCCTCGGTGACGACTTCCAGGAGGCGCAGGCCGCGGCGCAGCGGCAGGCGGAGACGGAACAGAAGCTCCGCGCCGAGGCCGACGAGCACGCCGAGACCGCCGAGCAGAGCGCCGCCCAGGCCGGGCAGCTCGCCGCCCAGATGGCTCGCTCCGGCGGCGCGGACGTCACCGCGTCGGTCGTCGGCAGCTCGGAGGACGCCTCCGACCTGCTCTACAACCTCGGCGCCCTGAGTAAGCTCTCCGAGCAGGCCGAGCGCGTCGAGGCCGCTGCCTCCGCGGACGCCTCCGTCGCGCGGTCCCTCACCGCACAGGCCGACCGCGCGGCCAAGAAGCTCGACGAACTCGCTGACGAGGCGAAGGAACGGATGGACGTCGCGCAGGCCGCGTCCGACAAGGTCCAGGCAGCGTACGAGGAGCAGCAGTCGAACAAGGCCCGGCTCGACGCACAGCTCGCGACCCTGACATCGGGTCGTGTCCGGTCCGAGAAGGAGTTCGCGAAGGGCGAGGCGATCCGCAAGGCGGCGGAGGAGAAGGCTGCACGTGAAGCTGCCGCCCGCGCCGCTGCTGCCGCGGCCGCTGCAGCCGCCGCGGCGAACAGCGGCGGTTCGTCGGGTGGGGGCTCCGGTGCCTCCGGCGGGTCGAGCGGCGGGTCCTCGGGCGGCTCCGTGGGGTCCGGCTCGGGTACGGGCTGGGTCCGACCGGCGAGCGGCGGCATCACGAGCCCGTACGGCTACCGTGTGCACCCGATCCACGGCGGCGTCATCTTCCACGACGGCGTCGACCTCGGCAGCCCGTGCTCGTCGGCCATCGTGGCGGCGGCCGCCGGGACGGTCGAGTACGTCGGCTGGTACGGCGGCTACGGCAACTACGTGCGGATCTCCCATGGCGGCGGGATCACGACCGCGTACGGCCACATCGTGAACGGCGGCTTCCGGGTGTCGCCCGGGCAGCGCGTCTCGGCCGGGCAGCTCATCGCGCTCGTGGGCTCCACGGGGAACTCGACCGGGTGCCACTCGCACATCGAGGTCCACACGGGCGGCGCCACGATCGACCCCGTGCCCTTCCTCCGCGCTCGCGGCGTCGGCATCTAGCGGGCCCGCGCGGCCGCGCACCGGCGGCGCTCTCGCGTCTTCGCGCTCTCGCGCTCTCGCGCTCTCGCGCTCGCACAACCAAAGGCACCTCGAACCGCGCGCATCCGCGGTTCGAGGTGCCTTCGGTTGTGCGCCACCAATCCGCACCGGCACCCACGCCGGCACCGGCACCGGCACCGACGCCCGCACCGGCACCTGGCGTCAGTGCACGCGGTCCGGCTTCCCCGACCCGACGCCCCCGCGGGCGATCTCGAGCAGGACCGGCAGCCGCTCGCCGAGCAGCGCGTCGAGGTCAGCGACGACCGCCTCGACCCGCTCGGTGAGCTCACGCGGCCCGGCCCCGCGGCGCGGACGCACCCGGATGCGCACGGCACGGCGACCACGTACCCGGTAGACGTCCACGGCGAGCGACGCCACCTGCGGCAGCGCACCGATCGCCGACGACAGGGCGTGCTGCACGGCCGCGGCATCGATCCGCACCGATCCCGCGACGCCGTCGGCACCACCGTCGTCCTGCACCACCGTGCCGGTCCGTCCGCCGCCGAGCGTGCTGAGCACCACGAGCGCGAGCACCCCGACGACGACCGCGCCGCCGAGGACCGCGGTCCACGCGACGAGCGACGCTTCCTCGGCCGCGCGGGTGCCGAGGTCGGTCAGGCCCGGTCGTGCGAGGTCGTGCCAGATGCCGGCGGCGGCCGGGACGGTCTGCACGAGGACGGCTCCGGCTCCCGCGACGAGCAGGGCGAGCCCGACGACGACGAGGGCGATGCGTCCGACGACGCGGTTCGTGGCGTTCACCCGTCCACCCTCCCGGTCGGCTGCACCCGGACGTGCGGTGTCACGGTGGGCTGCGCCGCGACGGCGTCGAGCTCCCGCCGGACGGCCTCGGTGGCGTCGAGCACGGGCACGTCCACCCCGGCGGCAGGCCGCAGCACCACGTCGACGGTCCGGCGTCCGACGGTGCCGACGGCGGCGTCCGGCCCGAGGCGCGTGGCGGAGCGGGCTGCACGGGCGGCCGCGGACGCGAGCACCTCGTCGTCGACGACCACCGCGAGCCGGTCGGACGGCAGGGTGTGACGGGGTCGGCGCTGCGGCAGGAGTCCGCGGAGCAGGAAGGTCAGCCCGACGAGGGCGACGATCGCGCCGACGGTCACCACCACGGTCGTGTCGAGGCCGTCCGGTGTCCGCACGGCCGTGTCGACGAGGGCTCGGGGGTCGACACCGGCCACGCGTTGGCCGAGCAGGACGACGGCGGCGGCGAAGACCACCGCAGCGGCGAGCAGCACGGTGAGCAGCATCGCGACGACGACGGTGCCCGAGCGCGACGCGGAGGTCTCGCGGCGGAGGACCCGTCGGTACACCCGCTCGTTCCCCGCCGACGACGCGTCGAGTCCGCGGGCCGCGCTGGCGTCCGGAGCCGCGCTCACCGCACCCTCCTCGGCGTGTCGACGACCGACGATCCGTAGGTCACGTCGACGCGGTCGACCTGCCGCCCGGTGATCGTGTGCAGCCGCTCGGCGATCGTTCCGCGGGCGCGGTGTGCGGTCCGCAGCACCGGCTCGGACGGGACGGTGCCGGATCCGAGCGCGGGCACGACGAGCGGGGCCGTTATCTCGACCGCGAGCGAACCGTGCCCGTCGTCGGCGATCCGGGCACGGACCTCGCGGAGGGGTGCACGCAGCGCCTCGGAGGCGACCGCCTGCGCGGTGTGGACGAGTGCGGCGGGACCGATGCGGTCCCACCCGGGCACGACGCCGCCGCTGCCGGTCCCGCCGGCGACGACGGCGCCGGTCACGACGAGCTCCGGCGTCCGCGGAGCACGTCGACGAGTCGGCGCACGTCGAGGTCGCCGCTCACGATCCGACCGACGAGGGCCCCGACGAGCATGAACACGGCGACGACGACGAACGCCCAGAACCCGAGCGTCACGGCGACGATCGCGAGGACCGCCCCGACGCCCGCCCCGACGACGGTCCCGTTCATCGCACGCGACCCTCGGAGTCCTCGGTCGCGGCCGGCAGCCCCGGGATCTCGACGTCGTTGATCGCGACGTTGACCTCGGTGACCTCGAGCCCGACGAGGTCGGTGACCGCGGCGGTGACGGCTTCGCGCACGGCAGAGGCGACCTGCATCATCGGCACGGGGTACTCGACGACGATCGTGATGTCGACCGCCGCCTGGGTCTCGCCGACCTCGACGCGGACGCCCTGCCCGAGGTCGCTCGACCCGATGGCGTCCCGGATCGCTCCGAACGCGCGCGCCGCGTTGCCACCCAGGGCGTGCACGCCGGGCACGTCGCGCGCGGCGATGCCGGCGACCTTCGCCACGACGGCGTCGTCGATGAGGGTCTTGCCCTTGGTGGTCACCTGCGTCGTCGTGGTCCCGGTGGTGGTCCCGTCGACGCGGTCCGTGGTGGATGCCATGGGTGGTCTCCGATCTGATCCGCTGATCCGGTGGTGCACCCCAGCGAACACCATCCCACCGGGGAGGGACCGGTAGGTTCGGACCCATGCGCGTGGCGACCTGGAACGTGAACTCCGTCCGCACCCGAGTGGGGCGGATCGTCGACTGGTTGGTGCGCGAGGACGTCGACGTCCTCGGCATGCAGGAGATCAAGTGCAAGCCGGAGCAGTTCCCGACCGAGGCGTTCGAGGCCGCGGGCTACCAGGTCGAGGCGCACGGGCTGAACCAGTGGAACGGGGTCGCGTTCGCCAGCCGGCTGCCGATGGAGGACGTCACGCGGGACTTTCCCGGCCAGCCGGGCTTCCTCAAGGGCCGGGAGGGGCCGGACCTCCCGGTCGAGGCCCGCGCGATCGGCGTGACGGTCGACGGCGTGCGCCTCTGGAGCCTCTACGTGCCGAACGGCCGCGAGCTCGGCGACCCGCACTGGACGTACAAGCTCGACTGGCTGGCACAGCTCGCCGACCGCACGTCGGAGTGGCTCATCGAGGACCCGAACCTCCCCCTCGCGCTGATGGGCGACTGGAACGTGGCGCCGTTCGACCGGGACGTCTGGGACATGGCGGTGTTCGAGGGCGCCACCCACGTCAGTGAGCCGGAGCGCGCGGCGTTCCGGGCGTTCGAGGAGCGCGGCCTGCAGGACGTGGTGCGTCCGATCGTCCCCGACGGCTACACCTACTGGGACTACAAGCAGCTCCGGTTCCCCCGCAACGAGGGCATGCGCATCGACTTCGTGCTCGGCTCGCAGGCGTTCGCGGACGTCGTCACCGACGCGGCGATCCACCGCAACGAGCGGAAGGGCGACGCCCCGAGCGACCACGTGCCCGTGACGGTCGACCTCGACCTCGACACCTCGCTCGACGACGACCGGCCGATGATCTTCTGACGCGCGCGGCGTCGCGAGCGCACGCGGCGTCGCGAGCGCACGCGGCGTCGCGGGCGCACGCGGCGTCGCGAGTGCACGCATGTCGCGAGCGCACGCCCACTCGAGGTCGCGCGCACCGAGCGCGTCGCGAGTGCCCGCCCGTTCGCGACCCCACGCCGGACAGCGCGCTACGGGTGCAGCAGGGCCGCGATCGCCACGAGCACCGGAACCGACCCGACGGTCGAGACGAGCACGACGTCCCGCGCCACCGGCACGGCGGCACCGTAGCGCTGCGCGTAGTTGAAGACGTTCTGCGCCGACGGCAGCGCCCCGAGCGTGGTGAGCACGAAGACGTCCTGTGCGCCGAGGCCGAACACGTACCGCGCGAACACGAACGCCACGGCGGGCATGACCACGAGCTTGATCGCCGACGCGACGACGACGTCGGTCCGGATCGCCGGGTCCCGCAGCGGTGTCGCGCCGTGCAGGCTCATCCCGAACGAGAGCAGCACCACCGGCACGGCCGCGGCCCCGACCAGGGAGAACGGCTCGAGGACGGGCGCCGGCAGCTCCACGTGCAGCGCACTGCACACGAGCCCGACGAGCGACGCGATGATGATCGGGTTCCGGAACGGCCCGGCGATCCGACGCCCGAGGCTGCCCGAACCGGCCGTCGCGGTGTCGAGGACCGTCAGGGCGATCGGCGCGAGGACGATGAGCTGCAGCAGGATGACCGGGACGACGGCGGTGGCCTGCCCGAGGACGTAGACGGCGACCGGCAGGCCGATGTTGTTCGCGTTGACGTAGCTCGACGCCAGTGCTCCGACCGTCGTCGTCGTGAGCGGACGCCGGAGCACCACCCGGAAGACGATCGCCGCTCCGAGCGCGACCACGAGCGCGCTGACGAGCGACACCCAGAGCACGGGCGAGAGGAGCGCGGCGATGTCGGCGGTCGCGATGGTGTGGAACAGCAGGCACGGCATGAGCACGAAGAACGCGAGTCGGCTCATCACGAACTGGGCGTGCGGACCGAGCAGGCCGGTGCGCCCCACGACGTACCCGGCAGCGATGATCGCGCCGATGATCGCGAACCCGGTCAAGACGCCACCCATCCCGTCCATCCTGGCACCTCGGCTTCATGTGACGTCGTACAGCCGGGAAATGCGAACGCATCGAATACCGTTGACGGCACCATGACCTCGCAGACGCTCACCCGCTCGACCGACTCCAGCCAGCCCCTCGTGCCGCTCCTCGAGGAGCGGTGGAGCCCGCGTTCCTACGACGAGACCGCGACCATCGACGACGCCGCGTTCGACGCCGTCCTCGAGGCTGCACGCTGGGCCGCTTCGGCCATGAACCACCAGCCGCGCCGCTTCATCGCCGGTCGCCGTGGCACCGAGACGTTCCGGAAGATCAACGAGAACCTGCTCGGCTTCAACGCCGCGTGGGCGTTCCGTGCCAGCGCGCTCGTGGTCGGCGTGCTCGAGACCGTCACCGAGGACGGCGAGGAGCGGCCGTTCGCGCAGTACGACCTCGGCCAGTCGCTCGCCGCGCTGACCGTGCAGGCGCACGCCGAGGGCCTGCACGTGCACCAGATGGCGGGCATCGACGCCGAGGGGCTCCGCGCCGCGTTCGACCTGCCGGAGCGATTCCTGCCCTACACCGTGACGGCGATCGGCACGGTCGCGGACCCGTCGCAGCTCGACGACAAGGCCGCCGAGCGCGAGGTCGCGCCGCGCACCCGCCTGCCGCTCGACGAGGTCGTCCTCGTCAAGGAGTAGTCGGCAGCACGTCGTACCGACGGCCGGGTCCGCACGGGCCCGGCCGTCGTAGTATGTACTGACATGCAGAACGCGATGAACTTCTACACCCGCAAGTGGGTCCGCCCCGAGGACCTCAACGCCAACGGCACGCTCTTCGGCGGCAGCCTCCTCCGCTGGATCGACGAGGAGGCCGCGGTCTACGCGATCATCCAGCTCGGCAACGGCAAGGTCGTGACGAAGTACATGTCGGAGATCGTCTTCGTGTCGTCCGCGCGTGAGGGCGACATCGTCGAGATCGGCCTCGTCGCCACCCGCTTCGGCCGGACGTCGCTCACGATGCGGGCCGAGGCGCGCAACCTCTTCACGCACCGCAGCATCCTCACCATCGACGAGGTCGTCTTCGTGAACCTCGACGAGGACGGCAACCCGGCGCCGCACGGCTACACGGACATCACCTACGCGCGCGACCGGGTCCCCGCCACGCACCGGGCCTGACCGGCCGCCCGCCGCCCGCCGCATGCTGCACCGCCCACCGGCCGCCGTCCGCTGCCCGCACGTCGCGGTGGTCCGCATCCGATCCGCACCGCTCCCCCGCACGGACCGTCTGCTCGGCCCGACTCTGGCAGGATCGGACCCATGACCACGCCCCACCTCGTCGCCTTCGACCTGGACGACACCCTCGCCCCGTCGAAGTCGCCGCTCGACCCCCGCATGCTCGAGACCTTCGCGTCCCTGCTCGAGGTCGTGCCGGTCGCCGTGATCTCCGGTGGCAACTTCCACCAGTTCGAGCAGCAGCTCGTCACGCCGCTCCGGCACCGCGACGGCCTGACGCTCGACGACCTCCACCTCCTGCCGACCTGCGGCACCCGGTACTACCGCTGGCAGGACGACGACTGGGCACTGCAGTACGCCGAGGACCTCACCGACGAGCAGAAGGCCCGCGCCCTCGCCGCCGTGGAGGACCAGGCGAAGCAGGCCGGCTACTGGGAGACCCGGACCTGGGGTGACATCCTCGAGGACCGTGGCTCGCAGATCACGTTCTCGGCCCTCGGCCAGGCAGCACCGGTCGACGTGAAGAAGCAGTGGGACCCGACCGGCGAGAAGAAGGACCACCTGCGTCGCCTCGTGCAGGAGCAGCTGGCCGACCTCGAGGTCCGCTCCGGCGGTTCCACGAGCATCGACATCACCCGCAAGGGCATCGACAAGGCCTACGGGATGCGTCGGCTCGCCGAGCTCACGGGCATCGCGCTCGACGACATGCTGTTCGTCGGCGACCGCCTCGACCCCGAGGGCAACGACTACCCGGTGAAGGCGCTCGGCGTCCCCTGCCACGCCGTGGAGGGCTGGGAGGACACCGACGCGTTCCTCACGGAGCTGATCCCGACGCTGCGCTGACGCGCACCGGTACGGACGGGAGGCCCGTGGCGGATCCGCCATGGGCCTCCCGTCCGTCCGTCTGGTCGCGTCGCGCGCGAGGCGCGGCGTCAAGGGATGCTGCGGACCGCCTCGACGAACGCGCGGATCTTCGCGGCGTCCTTGACGCCGCGCTCGGACTCGACGCCGCTCGACACGTCGACGCCGTCCGGGTCGAGCGCCTCGACCGCGGCAACGACGTTCGCGGGTGTGAGGCCGCCCGCGAGGATCCAGGCCTCGTCCACCTTGCCCGCGATCGTCGAGGGCTCCACGAGTCGACCGCTGCCCGGCACCGCGGCGTCGAGCAGCAGGAGGTCGTGGTCGAACGCGGCACGCTGCTCGGGCGTCTCGCGCAGGTAGTCCTCGGTGCTGACCGCCCGGATCGTGAAGAAGCCGGCGTCACGTGCGCGGGCGAAGTCCGAGACGGATTCGCCGCCGTGCAGCTGGAGCGTGGTCAGTCCGACCGCCGAGGCGATCCCGACCACCTCGTCGATCTGCTGGTCGCGGAACACCCCGACGGCGTCGATGCCCTCGGGCACCCGCTCGACGAGTTCCTTCGCGAGGTCGGCCGTCACCGTGCGGGGGCTGTTCGCGGCGAAGACGAACCCGACCGCGTCGGCGCCGGCGTCCACGGCGGCGTCCACCGTCTCGGGGGTGGAGAGGCCGCAGATCTTGATCCAGCGCTGATCGGTCATGCCGTCCATCCTGCCAGGGCGCACAGACGCGGTCGCACTCGGTTCAGTGCAGCATGCCCGCCAGGTACGACGCGCCGCACGCTGCGAGCAGTCCGAACATCGCGAACCCGCCGAGCAGCACGTTCCGGCGACGCCACCGCTTCACGGAGTCGAACGTGCCCCGCTTGGCGTGTCGGTGTGCGGCACGGTGCAGCTTGTGCGCGCGGAGGTGCCTCTCGCGGTCGGGCCCCAGCGGCACCGGTCCGGTGATCTGCGTCGATCCGCCGCGCAGTGCGTTCGCCACGGCCACCGCGGTCGGCCGGCGCTCGGGGTCCCGGGCCGTCATGCGCTCGAGGAGGTCGCGCCACTCCGACGCGATGTCCTCCGGGACCTCCGGGTCGCGCCGGAGTCGGGCGAGGGCGGCCTCGATGAGCGTGCCGGAGTACTCCTGCTTGCCGGTCAGGGCCTCGAGCAGCACGAGCCCGAGCGAGTAGACGTCCGTCGCGAACCCGATCGGCTCGCCGGCCACCTGCTCCGGGCTGAGGTACGCGGCGGTCCCGATGATCGTGCCGTCGTTGGTGAGCCGGGAGCCGTCGACGAAGTGCGCGACGCCGAAGTCGGTGAGCTTGACCGTCCGAGCGAAACCGGAGGAGCCCTCGTCGCTGATGAGGATGTTCGCCGGCTTGACGTCACGGTGCACGATGCCGCGGGAGTGCACGTAGGCGAGCGCGTCGGCGAGCTGCGCCCCGAGGTCGGCCACCTCGTAGTTGTGCAGCGCGCCCTCGGCCAGCCGCCGGAGCAGCGTCGTGTCGGCGATGAGCTCCATCACGATGAAGCGGTGCGGGCCGTCCTCGAAGTCGTGCGTCCCGGCGTCGTAGAGCGGGATGAGTCCGGGGTGCGACAGCATGCTCAGCAGGCGGATCTCGCGCTCCTGGCGGACGCGGTCGGCGGTCGTCATGGTGTCCGGCGTCGCGAACAGCTTCACCGCGACGAGCCGGTAGGTGTGCTCGTCGCGCGCTTCGTAGACGGTGCCCATGCCACCGGTGCCGATGAGCCGCAGGAGACGGTAGCGGCCAGCGAGCACCGTCTCCGCCCGAGGGCTGTCCAGCAGGGTCATGTGCACGTCGTTCCGTCGGGAGTCGGGAGCAGCAGTTGCCTTCGGGTTGACTCACCCAGTACGGTACGCGCCCGCGAACGATCCCGCGGGCTCGTTACGACATCGTGATGGGCCGTACTTCCCTGTGTTCATGCGGCTGCATCGGGTGTACGCATGGGCGGGACAGATGGACGTTCACGCGCAAGGAGGACACGATGGCGCTGTCGAAGGGTGACGAGGTGCACTGGAACACCTCGCAGGGCAAGACGACCGGCAAGCTGGTCGAGAAGAAGACCAAGGACTTCACGTTCGACGGTCAGGACTTCAAGCCGACCGACGACGACCCGTACTGGATCGTCGAGTCGGAGAAGTCGGGCAACAAGGCCGCCCACAAGGAGTCGGCCCTGACGAAGGCCTGAACCGGTCCCGGTGCGGCTCAGTCGCCGGCCGGGGTGGCGCGGCGCCGCCTGCGAGCACCCTGTCCGGCGCGGGCTCGTCGGACCCGGCGCACGACGAACGTCACGACGACGACGGCGATGGCGACGTAGAGCACCCGGTCGATCCACTCGGTGTACTGCTCGACCTTGTCGTACTGCGTCCCGAACGCCGCACCGAGCAGGACGAGCGCGCCGTTCCAGATCCCGCTCGCGATGATCGTGAAGACCGAGAACGTACCGAGGTGCATGCGGTCCGCTCCTGCCGGGAGCGAGATGAGACTGCGGACGATCGGCACGAAGCGGCCGAAGAACACCGCGCTCTTGCCGTGTCGGTGGAACCAGTCCGCAGCCTTGCGGAAGTCGTCCTCGTCGACGAGCGGCAGCCGACCGAGCAGGCGCACGGTCCGCTCGAAGCCGATGACCGCGCCGAGCCAGTAGAGCACCAGTGCTCCGAGGTAGGACCCGAGCGTCGCCGCGACGAGCACCAGCACGAGGTTCATCTGCCCCGCCCCGGCGAGGAACCCGGCGAGCGGCAGTATGACCTCGGACGGGATCGGCGGGAAGACCGTCTCGATGAAGAGCATGAGCGCGACGCCCCACTCGCCGAGGGCGTCGATGAGCTGCAGGACGAGCCCGGAGAGCCCGCCCATCTCGGGATCGGCGGCAGCCACGGGACGGGGCAGGGCAGTCGTCATCCGCCGATCATCCCTGAGCGGCCTGTCAGACTCCGGCGCGGGACCTGAGCGTCACCCGAGGCCCATGTGCGAGGTCCGCACGTGGGTGAGGGACCGAGCGAGCGCACCTCGCGCCACCGCGTCGCGACCGACCGTCGACGGCACGACCTCGACGGGGTGCCGCAGCTCGGGCGTCACGAGCCCCTGCAGCGCTGCGGCGAAGACGTCTGCGGCGGGCAGGACCTCTCCCCCGACCACGACGACCTGCGGGTCGAGCGTCGTGACGAGCTGAACCACGCCCGGGGCCACGTCGGCCGCGAACGCGCGGACGACCTCGACGGCCCCGGGGTCGCCGTGCCCGGCCGACGCGAAGACCGACTCGAGGTCCGTGCCGGGGGCGATCCGCGCCTCCAGGCGGGTCGGCGCGGACGGCCACCCGGTCGAGGCGAGGCCTCCCATCTCACCCGCGGCGCCGCGCGCCCCGCGCGCCAGCGATCCGTCGACCAGGTAGGACGCTCCGATCTGCCGCCCCATGACGAGGTAGAGCGCGTCGTCGACACCGCGGAACCGGCCCCACATCGCCTCGGCGGTCGCCGCGAGCTTGGCGTCGTTGTCGAAGAAGGTCGCCGCCCCGGGGAAGAGGTCCTGGATGCGGCCGGGCACCCGCGACTCCACCCACTGGGGCACCGCGACCGTGTAGTCGATCGCGCCCGAGCGGTCGACGACCGCCGGCACGCCGAACGTGGCGGCGAGCACCCGGTCGGGCGCGACGCCCTCGGTGAGCCGCTGCACGACGTCCTGCACGCTCGTCCAGGCCTGCTCGGCGCTGGTCAGGTCGGCGTAGCGCTCCTCGACCCGGACGGTCGTCGCGCCCCGGAGGTCCGCGCGCAGACCGACGATGCCGTGCAGCCCGAGGTCCACGCCGAGGACCGCACCGGCCGACGCGTCGGCGGCGAAGCGCTTGGCACGACGCCCGGCCTTGTTCGGGGTCGCGATGGCCTCGGCCTCGGCGACCCACCCTTCGTCCACGAGGTCGGCGAGCGCAGCCTCGACAGTCGGACGGGAGAGCCCGACCGTCCGGCTCAGTTCCGTGACCGTCCGGGAGGCGTCCTCGCGGAAGAGCTCGTCGAGGATCGCGCGCGAGTTGATCAGCCGCAGCACACCGGGGGTCGTCCCCACTACGGTGCTCGGGAGCGTTGACACGGTCTCTTCCACGGCCATAGCCTCCATATTACGAAAGACCATTGAGGAATGGTGGACCTGACATGCTCATCCCCCGCCCGCGCCGTACCGAAGCGGGAACCGGCGCCTTCGAGATCACCGCGTCGACCCGCATCGCTGCCGACGACGACACCGCGTCGGTGCGACTGTACCTGCAGCAGACCCTCCGCGGCTCGACCGGCCTGCCGGTGCGCGACGCGGAACGTCACGAGGGGGCCGACGTCATCGCGCTGCGGGTCGCTTCCCCGGCGGAGCTCGAGACCCTGCCGGCCGGACCCGCGACCGCGGCCGGACCCGCGGCCGACGGACCCGCGTCGGCTCCGGGCGACCGCAGCGAGGCGTTCCGGCTCACGGTCACGCCCGAGCGGATCGAGGTGGTCGGCGGTTCGGCTGCCGGTGTCTTCTACGGTGTGCAGGCCCTGCTGCAGTCCCTGCCGGCCGACGTGTACCGGCACGGACGCGTCGGGACGGGGCCGTGGACGGTCCCCGCGACGGTCGTCGAGGACGCCCCCGCCTTCGCCTGGCGGGGCGTGATGCTCGACGTCTGCCGCCACTTCCGCACGAAGCACGAGGTCATGCGGGTCGTCGACCAACTCGCCGCGCACCGGATCAACCGCCTGCACTTCCACCTCACCGAGGACCAGGGGTGGCGGATCGAGATCCGGAAGTACCCGCGTCTGACCGAGGTCGGCTCGTGGCGGCGCGAGTCCCAGGTCGGCGCGCACGTGGCGGACGCCGACGGGGCGCTCCGTCCCGCCGGGTTCGACGGACGCCCGCACGGCGGGTACTACACGCACGACGACGTCCGCGAGATCGTCGCCTACGCAGCCGACCGCTTCGTCACCGTCGTGCCCGAGATCGAGACGCCTGGTCACGTCCGCGCCGCCCTCGCCGCGTACCCGGAGCTCGGCGTCCACCCGGACCGCCCGGTCGAGGTCTGGACGGAGTGGGGCATCGCCGACGACGTCCTCAACGCCGAGGAGTCCACGATCGCGTTCTTCCAGGACGTCCTCGACGAGGTCATCGACCTCTTCCCGAGCCCGTACATCGGCATCGGCGGCGACGAGTGCCCGAAGGTGCAGTGGGAGCACGACCCGCGCACGCAGGAGCGCATGCGGGAGCTCGGGCTGGCAGACGAGGAGCAGCTCCAGGCGTGGATCATCGGTCGGCTCGCGGCACACGTCGAGTCGCGGGGCCGACGTGCCTTCGGCTGGGACGAGATCCTCGAGGGCGGTACCCTGTCCCCGTCGGCCACCGTGCTGTCGTGGCGCGGGCTCACGGGTGCGCGGACGGCGGCGAAGCGGGGCCACGACGTGATCTCGTCCCCGGACGACCAGGCGTACCTCGACTACCGCCAGAGCGACCTGCCGACCGAGCCGATCCCGGTGTCGATCGTGCTCTCCGTCGACGACGTCTTCGCGTTCGACCCGGTGCCCTCGGGCCTGACCGACGCCGAGCGGGCGCACGTCATCGGCGGCCAGGGCAACATGTGGACCGAGCACGTCGACACTGCCCGGAAGCTCGACTACCAGCTCTTCCCCCGGGTGGCGGCGCTGTCCGAGGCGCTGTGGTCGGCGGACGTCGCCGGACCACGGGACGTCGCGGAGTTCCGCGGACGCCTGGCGGAGCACACGGCACGGCTCGAGGCGATGGGGATCGAGTACCGGCACGAGGCCGGGCCGTTCCCGTGGGAGCAGCGGCCGGGGGTGCCGGGGCGGCCGGCCTCACGAGAGGAACGCGCGGCGTACATCGACGCGGTGACGGCGAACATCGCGGAGTAGCGCGCGGGGCTGGCTGGACCGACCGGACGCGGAGGGCGCCGATCGGTCACGACTCCCCGCTCAGCTCCCCCGATAGGTCGCGAATCGTCGCGCCCCACTCGCGAGAGCGACGTTCCGTGACCGCTCGACCTGCGGCCCGCGGGGCGTCGCGACCGCTCCGCGCTGCGAGTACAGGGCAGAGTCGCGCCCCGTGCGCGACGCACCCACGGACGGACGGGAGGCACGGTGCCAGCTGGCACCGTGCCTCCCGTCCGTCACGTGGTGACGTCGACTACGCCGCGACCGGCGCGCGCTGCCCCACCGTCTCGGCCGCGACCGCGGCCTCGGAGCCCGCGGCGGCCTCGTCCACCGGACGACGACGCACCCACTTCTTCAGCCCGACCAGCACGAGCGCGGAGACCACGGTGCCGGCGAGGATCGCGACGATGAACATCCAGATGTTGCCGATCGCGAAGAAGACGAAGATGCCGCCGTGCGGTGCCCGCGAGGTCACACCGGCCGCCATCGAGATCGCCCCGGTGACCGCGGCACCGATCATCGACGCCGGGATGACGCGGAGCGGGTCGGCCGCGGCGAACGGGATCGCACCCTCGGAGATGAACGACGCACCGAGCAGCCACGCGGCCTTGCCGTTCTCCCGCTCCGGCTTGGTGAAGCCGCGACGGTAGAGGACGGTCGAGGCGAGCGCGAGGGCCAGCGGCGGGACCATGCCCGCGGCCATGACGGCGGCCATGATCTCGAACGGCACGACGTTGGTGGCCGAACCGGCACCGAGGCCGGCGACCGCGAACGCGTACGCCACCTTGTTGACCGGGCCACCGAGGTCGAACGCCATCATGAGGCCGAGGATGATGCCGAGCAGGATCGCCGAGGCGCCGGACAGCGAGTTCAGCCACGCGGTGAGCTGCGTCATGACCCAGGCGATCGGACCGCCGAGCACGAGGAGCATGAGGCCCGAGGCGATGATCGACGCGAACAGCGGGATGATCACGACCGGCATGAGTCCGCGCAGCCAGCGCCAGGTCGGGATGCGCCCGATCCAGTACGCAGCGCCACCGGCGATGAGGCCACCGACGAGCCCTCCGAGGAAGCCCGCGTTCATGAAGACGGCGATCGAACCGGCGACGAAGCCCGGCGCGATGCCCGGACGGTCGGCGATGGCGTACGCGATGTACCCGGCGAGTGCTGCGACGAGGAAGCCGAGCGAGACGCCACCGATCTGGAACGCGGCCGCACCGAGGTAGTAAGCGAGCCCCTCCGGCGGGAGGTTGACGAGGGTGTAGTTCGTCAGCGTGTAGACGGCGTTGTTCTGGCCGGAGTCGCCGTGCTGCAGCGCGATGCCGTAGCCGGCGAGCAGGAAGCCGAGCGCGATGAGCAGACCGCCGCCCGCGACGAACGGGATCATGTAGCTGACACCGGTGAGGAGCCAGCGCTTGAGCGCCTGCCCGAAGTGCTCGTCGGGCTTCGTGGTCTCGGCGGTCGCCGCACCGCCCTGGACGCGCGCGGCGTTCGGGTCGTCGGCGGCTCGGAGGGCCTCGGCGATCATCTTGTCGGGCTCGTCCACGCCGCGCTTCACCGGTCCGGACACGAGGGGCTTGCCCGCGAACCGGCCGCGGTCGCGCACGTCGACGTCCACGGCGAACACGACGGCGTCGGCCCGGGCGATGAGCGCCGGGTCGAGCGGCTCGACCTGCGAGGACCCCTGGGTCTCGACGTGCATCTCGGCACCGGCCCGCTGGGCGGCGGCGACGAGGGCGTCGGCAGCCATGTAGGTGTGCGCGATGCCGGTCGGGCAGGCGGTGACGCCGACGATGACCTTGCGGGCACGCGCGGCGGTGTTGCTCGTGGTCGCGTCACCGGACGCGGCCTGCGTCGACGGTGCTGCGGCCGGCCGGGAGGCGCTGCTCGCGTTCCCGACGCCGGCTGCGGCGACCTCGCCGCCCACCTCGCGCTCGACGAGGTCGACGATCTCCTGCGGGGTCGACGCGGCGCGGAGCGCCGCGGTGAAGTCCTCGCGGATGAGCGCCCGGGCGAGGGTCGAGAGGACCGTGAGGTGGTCCTTGTCGGCGCCCTCGGGCACGGCGATCATGAAGACGACGTCGGCGTCGCCGTCCGGAGCGCCGAACGGCACCTTCCGGGCGAGGCGCGAGAACGCGAGGGTCGGGCTCGACACCGAGGCCGACCGTGCGTGCGGGATGGCGATGCCGCCGGGCACGCCCGTGCCGACGCTGGCTTCGCGCTTGATGGCGTCCTCGGCGAGGGCGGCGCCGTCGGCTGCGCGGCCGGTGGCGGCGACGCGGTCGGCGAGGACGCGGATGACGTCGCTCGACGTCGCTCCGAGGTCCTCGTCGAGGCCGACGAGCTCAGCGCTGATGAGGCGCTGCGTCGTGTCTGCGGACATGGGTTGCTCCTTTGCAGTGGCGCCGGGGGCGCGGGCCGTGCTTCGTGCTGGTGGGTGGGGGTCGTACGGGTTGTCGTGCGGGTGGTCGTCGGGGTTCAGACCGGTGCCGGTGCAGCTGGTGCCGGTGCCGTCGGTGTCGCGGGCCGCAGTGCTCGGACCGCGATGGCGGTGGGATCGGTGTGGTCGAGTGCGGGGACGTCGCTGCCCGGGAGTGCGGCTGCCGCCGCTCCGGTCGCGACGGCCTGGGCGAGGCGTTCCTCCGGCCGCGCTCCGGCGACCTCGGCGAGCAGGTACCCGGCGAGGGAGGAGTCCCCCGCCCCGACGGTCGAGCGGGCGACGATCTTCGGGGCGGCGGCGGCGTGCGCTCCGTCGGGGCCGACGAGGACGGCGCCGGCGCTGCCGAGGGTGAGCAGGACGGTGTCCACACCCCGCGACCGGAGTCGTTCCGCTGCGGCGGCCGCGGCGTCGAGGTCCCGCTCGTACTCGTCGGGGTCGCCGCCGACGACCTCGGCGAGTTCCTCGGCGTTCGGCTTGACGAGGTCGATCCGCTCGCCGGACTGCAGCAGGGCCGTGAACGGGACGCCCGAGGAGTCGACGGCGATCCGGACGTCCTCACCGTGGCGGGCGCGGACGGCCCGGACCAGCTCGGCGAGCGCGTCGTCCGGGAGTCCCGGCGGCAGCGACCCGGCGAGGACGACCCAGCGTGCACCGGGTCCGGTCGGGGTCGGCCCCGCGGCGTCGGCGACGAGCGAGGCGAACTCCTCGAGGCGTCCGGCGAGGGACGGCCCGGGCTCGTTGAGCTTCGTGGTCGTGCCGGTGGGCTCGGTGACCGTGACGTTCGAGCGGAGCGGCGCGCCGATCGGCATCGCGGCCGTCGGGATGCCGCGGGTCGCGAGGCCGAGCAGCACGGGGTCGAGCTCGTCGCCCGGCAGGACCGCGATCGTGTCGCCACCGCTCGCCACGACGACGCGGGAGACGTTGACGCCCTTGCCGCCCGGCTCCGCCGTGGACCGCGTGGCGCGCTGGACGGCGCCGCGCTGGAGTTCACCGGCGAGCTCGATCGTGCGGTCGAGGCTCGGGTTCGGCGTCACCGTGACGATGCGCGTGCTGGTCCGCGCGTCGTGGCTCGGGTTCTGGTTCATGCGACGACCACCTCGACGTCCGCTTCGGCGAGCGCACCGGCGAGGTCCGCCGGGGGCTCCTGGTCGGTGACGATCGTGTCGACCTCGTCGAGCCGGGCGAAGCGCATGAGGGCCTCGACCCCGTGCTTGGCCGCGTCCGCGAGGACGACGCTCCGCCGAGCGGCCAGGACGTAGGCGCCCTTGACCGCTGCTTCGTACTCGTCCGGGGTGCTCAGCCCGAAGCCCGCGGAGAGGCCGTTCGTCCCGACGAAGGCGATGTCGGGTCGCAGCGCGCCGATCTGCTCGACCGTGGCCGTGCCGACCGCGGCGCTGGTGACGCCGCGCACCCGGCCGCCGAGGAGGTGCAGTTCGACGTGCTCGCTGTGCTGCAGGACGCCGGCGATCGGGACCGAGTTCGTGATGACGGTGATCGTCGCCCCGGCCGTGGCGGGTTCCCACCGGGCGAGTTCGGCGCCGACGGCGGCGCAGGTCGTGCCGGCGTCGAGGGCGATCGACCCGGTGAACGTCGGCGGCACGAGACGCATGGCAGCGCGGGCGATCGCGGTCTTCGCGGAGCCGTGCTGCCCCTCACGTTCGGCGACGCTCAGTTCGACGACGCTCGACCGGCCGACCGGCACCGCTCCCCCGTGCACACGGCGCAGGACGCCGGCGGACTCGAGGACGTCGAGGTCACGTCGGACGGTCTCGGTCGTGACGTCGAAGTGCTCGGCCAGTTCGGCGACGGAGACGCGCCCTGCCGACAGCAGCGAGGCGGCGATGGCGTCGTGCCGCTCGGTTGCGTACATGCCCGAACTCCTTCGTTCCCGTGGGTTTCGAGCACTGTACGCCGCAAAGTCACACGTTCGCAACCGTTTCGTTGCGAAACCAACACGTCCACAGGCTCGGCCGGGCGCCCGCGCCACCCGTTTGGTCGCACAACACGCCGCCCGGGGCCGAGCGGGCCGACACGTTCTGCGACCAGCCGGGGTCGGCGCGACACGCGCACGCGAGCACCCGGGCGCACGAGAACACCCCGCCCTGCAGGGAGTACGAGCACCGGTGCCGGCTACCCCTTGACGGCCCCCGCGGTCATCCCGCTCACCAGCCGCCGCTGCACGATCAGGAAGAACACCACCACCGGGATCGAGAACAGCACGGACGCCGCCATGAGCCCGCCGAAGTCGGTCCCCTTGTTCGTGGAGAACCCGGCGAGCCACACCGGCAGCGTGTACATCCCCTGGTCCTTGAGCATCACGTACGCCGTCAGGTAGTCGTTCCACGCGGCGATGAACGCGAACACGCTCGTGGCGATCACCCCCGGCATCACGAGCGGGAACAGGACGCTCCAGAGGATGCGGAACGTTCCCGCGCCGTCGACCTTCGCGGCCTCCTCGATCTCGACGGGCACGGCCACGAAGAACCCCCGCATCACCCAGATCGAGAACGGGAGGACGCTCGCGACGTACGCGAGGATCAGCCCGATGTAGCTGTTGAGCAGCCCGAGGGTCTGGAACGACAGGAACAGCGGGATGAGGAGCGCCCCGGACGGGATCATCTGCACGAACAGGATCGCCACGAGGATCGCCCGCCGCCCGCGGAACCGGAACCGCGACAGCGCCGCCGAGGCCAGGAACCCGACCACGATCGACAGCAGCACCGCAGCCACGACGACGATCGCCGAGTTGCGCAGGTACACGAGGAACCCGTCCTGGGTCAGCGCCCGGGTGAAGTTCTCGAGCGTCGGTCGGAGCGGCAGCCAGATCGGCGTCAGCGTCGTGACCTCGTCCGCGGGCTTGAACGCCGTGTTCACCATCCAGTAGATCGGGAACACCCAGACCAGGCAGAACACCACCGCGATGGTGTTCGCGACGATGCGCGGCTTCCGCCGACGCGCGCCGCCCGGCTCACCGCCCCGACCACGCCCGCCCGGCCTGGAGGCACGCCTCGCCCCCGCCACGTCGGGCTGCGCTTCGGAGGCGGTCACCCCGGTCACCCCGGGGGTGGTGGTGGTCGTCACAGGTCTTCCTCTCCACTGCGGACGAGCCGGCGGATGTAGTAGCTGGTGAGCGCACCGAGAATCAGCGTCGAGATGACGGCGATCGCGGCGCCCTGCCCGTACGCGTTTGAGACGAACGACTTCACGAACGTCCAGATGCCGAGCGTGAGCGTGGTGTCCTCCGGTCCGCCCCTGGTGAGCAGCCAGATCTGGTTGAAGACGTTGAAGTCCCAGATCACCGAGAGGATCGTCACGAGGAGCAGCGTCGGCACGAGCGCGGGGAGCGTGATCGCCCGGTACATGGCCCACGCCGAAGCGCCGTCGAGCGCACCGGCCTCGTAGTACTCCGCCGCGATCTGCGACTGCGCCGCGTACAGCGTGAGCGCCACGAACGGGACCGCCTGCCAGATGACGAGCGAGAGCACGATCGCCAGTGACTGCCCCGGGGTCGAGGCCCAGTTGTCCTGCGTGTGGTCCCCGAACACGCCGAGCTGCGTGATGATCCAGTTGAGCACACCGTAGAACGGCTGGAAGAGCCACTGCCAGACCAGGCTGGACGCCACGTTCGGCATCGCCCAGGCCAGCACGAGCACGACGCTGACCACCGTGCGCATGACGACGCCGAGCCGGGTGAGCAGCTGCGACACCGCCATGCCGATGCCGATCGTCCCGACGACCATCGCCCCCGTGACGAGCACCGTCCGGAGGATGACCGGCCAGAAGCTGGCGTCGGTGAGGACGTTCGTGTAGTTCGTGATCCCGGCGAACCCGGCCTGCCCGGTGAAGATCGCGCGGAGGCCGTAGTCCTGGAAGGAGATCACCAGCAGCCGCACGAGCGGGTACACGACCAGCGCGAGCAACAGGACCGCGGCCGGCGCCAGCAGCACGAGCGGGGCCCGGGACGCCGTCAGCGACCGCCGCCGGCCACCGCGACCGCCCGCCGAGCCCGACCCCGACGGACCCGCTCCGACCGGACGGCTCCGGCGCAGACCGCCACGCCGGGTGTCCGGCCCGGCCGAGGCCGGACCGGACACCCGCTCTGCAGTGGAGGTCATCGACTACTGCTGCGCGTTGAGCGCGGACGTGAGGTGCTCCGAGAAGCCCTCGGCTGCCTGCTGCGGTGTCTTCCGCCCCGTGGCGATGTCGGCGAACATCGTCTGGAAGCTCGAGTCGCCCTCGATCGTGGCCCAGCCCGGGGTCGCCGGGGTCGGGCGGCTCGTCGAGGCGGCCTCGAAGTACGGCTTGTGGAGCTCGTCCACGTCACCGGCGACCGCGTCGAGCAGCTGCGTCGAGTTCGGCTCCCACCCGTCGACGCCGAAGACCTGGTCCTTCTGGAACTCCTTCGAGGTCAGGATCTTCGTGTAGTACAGCGCGAGGTCCTGGTTCTGCGACTTCGACGGGATGCCGAGGTCCGACCCGCCGAGGAACACCGGCTGGGTCTTCCCCTCGGTCGCGGAGGGCATCGGGAACGTCCCGATCTGGTCCTTGAGCTCGGGCTTGGCCGTGGTGATCGACCCGATCTCCCACGCTGACCCGAGGATCGCCGAGGTGTTGCCCTGGGCGAAGACGTCGGACTCGGCGGGCTTGTCGGTGTTGATGTCCTGCGTGGACTTCGCCGAGTAGCTGTTCTGGAAGTCCTTCCACGCCGTGAGCCCCTTGACGGCGGCGGCGGAGTCGAGCGCTCCCGTCCACTTGCCGCCCTTCTCGGTGGCGATCTGTCCGCCGGCGTCCCACACCCACTGCAGTCCGCCGTACCAGTACTGGCCGGGCATGTAGAACGCGGAGAAGTCGGCCTGCGGGTTCTTCGCCTTCACCTTGTCGAGGTCGGCGGTGAGCTCGTCGTACGACTTCGGCACGTCGGTGACCCCGGCGTCCGCCCACGTCTTCTTGTTGTAGATGACCGCGCGGTTGCCGGCGAACAGCGGGGCGCCGTAGAGCTTCCCGTCGACGGTCGCCGGGCCCTCGAGCCCGGACAGCCACGTCTGCCCGTCCTGCAGCTCCTTCTTGTATGGCGACAGGTCCATCAGGCCACCGGTCGCGGCGTACACCGGCACCTGTGTGTTGCCGAGGTCGACGACGTCCGGGGCGTCCTGCTGCGCGAGCGCCGTCGTGAGCTTGGTCGTGATGCCGTCCCACTGCTGCAGCTGGAGCTTCACCTTGGCGCCGGTGTCCTTGGTGAACTGCTTCTCGGCGACGTCGAGGATCTTCGGGCTGAGGTCGCCGTTCATGATCCACACGGTGATGGTCTTGCCCTTGCCGTCGGGTGTGCCGATGGACTTCGTGCCGCCGTCGGAAGCTCCGTTGCTTCCGGCGGAGCACCCGGTGAGGGCGAGCGCGCCTGCGAGGGCGAGCGCACCGAGTGCGGCGAAACGCGTGCGTGTCACGTTGACTCCCTTGGTCCGACCTTTATGAAAGGACGTTGCGTAATGGTGAGTAAAGACCCATCACGCAGGGATGTCAACACCGGATCGCAAGCCTGTGGACAGTCGCGATCCGCATGTTTCCGGGCGATCACGGATGTCGAACAGATCGGGACGCAGCCTTGACGAACTGGTCATGACCAGGCATGATCTGCACCCGCCGGACACGACGGACGGGAGGCCCGTGGCGATCCCGCCACGGGCCTCCCGTCCGTCGCCGGAGCGACCCGTCAGGACAGAGTGTTCAGTCGTCGAAGGGGACGTGCTCGCTCGACCCGACACCCGCACGCTGCCGGTAGGCCAGGTGCCCACCGAGGTACCCGCCGACCCCGACGACCGTCAGCCCCGCGAACCCGAGCAGCTTCCCGGCGCCGTGGTTCCCGCGCTTCCGCTGCATCCACGACAGCCCGTAGAGCGTGATCCCGACCCAGTTCACCGCCTGGTGCACCCATCCGGTCCGGAGCTGTTCGCGGTCGAGCTCGGACCAGTCCACGTACCCGGCAACGGACGCGCTCCCGGACGACACCAGCCCCACACCGACGAGGGTCTTCGCGGCCTTCGCGTTGCCCTTCCCGCCCACGAGGTCGAGCACCGCCGCCGAGATCCACGCCCCGAGCGGCACCTGCACCATCAGGGGGTGGAGCGGGTGCCCGAAGGGCACGCCGTGCAGCAGCTGTCGCAGCGCCTTCGGGCGTGCGAGCGCGCGGACGACGCTGCGGTCGATGTCGACGGCCTTGTCGAGCACGTCCGCGTGCTCGACGGCGTCGGTGAGGCGACGGATGGCGCGGATCTCAGGCATGCCCTGGAATCTAGGCCGGGCGAGGCGGGGGCGTTCACAGCGCGCCAGCGCTGTGCCCCGGTCTCGCCGAGCGAGCCTGCGAGCGAGGCGGGGCGCGTTCCAGGAACGTTCCCCGGGCCTCCAGGCGGTCACCCTTGGCCACGCCGACACGGAACCAGGTTCCGGACACCACACCGCGCCGTTCCACGGTGCTGCGCCCGGAACCTGGTTCCCCTCGGAGCGCACGGGCTGCCTCCCGCTACTCCTCGACGATCTCGCCCTCGACGACCTCACCGAGGTCGAACGGCTCGACCGTCAGCTCGTCGCCACCCGCAGCGACGTCCACCCGCACGGTGTCGCCGTCGCGGACGTCGCCGGCCAGGATGGCCCGCGCCAGCCGGTCGTCGATCTGCCGCTGCATGAGCCGCCGCAACGGACGCGCGCCGTACACCGGGTCGTACCCGCGCTCAGCGAGCCACGTCCGGGCCGACGGCGTCACCGCGAGCTCGAGCCGACGGTCGGACAGCCGGCGCGCGAGGCGGTCGACGTACAGCGACACGATCTGCCCGAGGTCCTCCGAGGTGAGCGCCTGGAACACCACGATGTCGTCGAGCCGGTTGACGAACTCCGGCCGGAAGGCCTGCGACACGAGCTCACGCACGCCCTCCTCGCGCTGCTCCGGCGTCAACGAGGTGTCGGTGAGGAACTGCGACCCGAGGTTCGACGTCAGGATGAGGATCGTGTTCCGGAAGTCGACCGTCCGCCCCTGTCCGTCGGTCAACCGGCCGTCGTCGAGCACCTGCAGGAGCACGTCGAAGACCTCGGGGTGGGCCTTCTCGACCTCGTCGAGCAGCACGACCGAGTAGGGCCGACGCCGGACGGACTCGGTGAGCTGCCCACCGGCCTCGTACCCGACGTACCCGGGCGGGGCGCCGATGAGCCGCGCGACCGAGTGCTTCTCGCCGTACTCGCTCATGTCGATCCGGACGAGGGCCTTCTCGTCGTCGAACAGGAACTCGGCGAGCGCCTTGGCCAGCTCGGTCTTGCCGACGCCGGTGGGTCCGAGGAACAGGAACGAGCCCGTGGGGCGGTCCGGGTCGGAGATGCCCGCACGGGTGCGGCGGACGGCCTCGGACACGGTGTTCACCGCCGAGCGCTGCCCGATGATCCGGCGGCCGAGCTCGTTCTCGAGGTGCAGCAGCTTCTCGGTCTCGCCCTGGAGCAGGCGCCCCATCGGGATGCCGGTCCACTGCGCGATGACGGCCGCGATGTCCTCGTCGGTGACGCTGTCGTTCACCATCCGCTCGGCGCTCTCGGCCTGTTCGGCGGCGGCCAGCTCGGCCTCGATGCGCGGCTTCTCGCCGTACTCGAGCCGGCTGACGGTCTCGTAGTCGGCCTCTCGCTGTGCCCGCTGCGAACGCATGCCCAGCTCGTCGAGCTGCTGCTTCAGCTCACCGATCCGGTTGAGCGACGCGCGCTCGGCCTGCCACCGCTGCTCGAGTTCCGCGAGCAGCGTCTCGCGGCTCGCGAGCTCGGCACGCAGGGTCTCGAGCCGCGCCTTCGAGGCGTCGTCCTTCTCCTGCTTGAGTGCGAACTCCTCGACGCGCAGCCGGTCCACCGTGCGCTTGAGCTCGTCGATCTCGACCGGCGACGAGTCGATCTCCATCCGGAGTCGCGACGCCGCCTCGTCGATGAGGTCGATCGCCTTGTCGGGCAGCTGACGACCGGAGATGTACCGGTTCGACAGGCTCGCAGCGGCGACGAGCGCGGAGTCGTTGATCGTCACCTTGTGGTGTGCCTCGTACCGCTCCTTGAGCCCGCGGAGGATGGCCACGGCGTCCTCGACGCTGGGCTCGCCCACGTAGACCTGCTGGAACCGTCGTTCGAGTGCGGCGTCCTTCTCGATGTACTGGCGGTACTCGTCGAGCGTCGTGGCACCGATGAGCCGGAGCTCACCGCGCGCGAGCATCGGCTTGAGCATGTTCGACGCTGCGACGGACCCTTCGCCGCCACCGGCGCCCATGAGTGTGTGCAGCTCGTCGATGAAGGTGATGACCTGCCCGTCGGAGTCGTTGATCTCCTTGAGCACGGCCTTGAGCCGCTCCTCGAACTCGCCGCGGTACTTCGCGCCGGCGATGAGGGCGGAGATGTCGAGCGACACGAGCCGCTTGTCCTTGAGGGAGTCGGCGACGTCCCCGGCGACGATGCGCTGCGCGAGTCCCTCGACCACGGCGGTCTTGCCGACGCCGGGCTCGCCGATGAGCACGGGGTTGTTCTTCGTCCGGCGGGTCAACACCTGCGACACGCGCCGGATCTCGGCGTCGCGACCGATCACCGGGTCGAGCTTGCCGCTCCGGGCGATCGCGGTGAGGTCGACGCCGTACTGCTCGAGGGCGGTCTTCTGTCGCTCTTGCGAGTCAGGAGCGCCCTGGAGGTTCGCCATGCGTTCCGTCCTTTCGTTGCATTGATCCTGGGGTTGAGTCTACTGCACTCAACTTCTGTTCGGCACGGTTTCTTCCCGCACCGGGTTCCGGATCCCGACCGCGCTGACGATCGCGCCGGCGAGCAGCAGGACGCCCATGACCACGACCGCACGGTGGAACCCGACCGTGCTCATCGCGCCGCCGAGCACGACACCGGCGAGCGCCACCACGACGAGGCTGGCGATCCGGGCCACGGCGTTGTTGACCGCCGAGCCGATGCCCGCCTCGGACTCCGGTACCGATCCCAGGACCGCACTGGTCAGCGGCGTCACCATGAGCGAGATCCCGACGCCGACGAGCACGAGCCCGGGGAGCACCGTCCACCAGTAGGCCGCCGGGTCGTCGCCGACGAGCACCATGAGGAACGAACCCACTGCTGCGATCGCCGGACCCGCGGCCATGAACCACCGCGGCCCGTACCGGCCGGCGAAGGAGCCCACCGTCGTCGAGAGCAGCAGGAGCAGGATCGTCGGCGGCAGCGTGGCGATCCCGGCGACCCAGGCCGGGAACGCCCAGACCTCCTGGAGGAACAGGGTCACGACGAAGCCGACCATGCCGAGCGCACCGTAGATCGACAGTGTCGCCAGGTTCCCGACCGCGAAGTTCCGCGCCCGGAACAGCCCGAGGTCCACGAGCGGCTGCGGGGTCCGCCGTTCCCACGGCACGAACGCCGCCAGCGCCAGCCCGCCGAGCACGAGCGCGCCGAGCACGATCGGGGACGACCAGCCGAGGCGCTCCTGCTCGATCAGCCCGAGCACCACCCCGCCGATGCCGACCACCGCGAGCACCGCCCCGACCACGTCGACCCGCGGCCTGCCGGGAGGCCGGACGTCACCGGAGATCCGGGCCACGAGCGGGATGGTCACGGCGATCGGCACCGCGGTGAGCACGAAGATCCACCGCCAACCGATCCCGTCGACGATCACCCCGCCGATGACCGGGCCGACGATCACGGCAGCGCTCGACCACGCCGTCCACGAGCCGATCGCCCTGCCCTGCGCCGCACCGCGGTACGCCGCGATGATGAGCGCGAGCGAGCTCGGTGTGACGAGCGCACCCCCGACACCCTGCAGTGCCCGCGCGACGATGAGCACCTCGCCCGTCGGCGCCGCCGCGCACACGATGGAGGCCACCCCGAAGACGATCAACCCGAGCGTGATGATCCGCACCCGGCCGAACAGGTCCGACAGGGAGCCGGCGACGAGGATGAGCGACCCGAGCGTCACCATGTAGGCGTCGACGACCCACTGCTGCACGACGAGGCCGCCCCCGAGCTCGTGTCGGATCGCCGGGAGCGCGACGTTCACGACGCTCGCGTCCAACCCCACCACGAACGACGCGAGGATCGCGACGACGAGCACCACGCGGCGGTCGTCGCGGAGCGGAGCGGCGGGCGTCGTCATGCGCTCATCCAACCCCGCACCGCCGACGTCGCGCACACGACCGCACGCACGACGAAGCCCCCGCGACCGGAGTGGTCGCGGGGGCTGCCGACAGGACGGGGCTGGGAGTCCTACTGCTTGGAGTCGGCGTTCGGCTGGACCGAGGGGCCGGGGTTCACGACCGGGGCCGCCGTCTGCGCAGCCGTGTTCTGCGCGGTCGTGTTCTGGGCGGTGGCGTCGGACGCCTGCTTGTCCTCGGTGCCCATCTCCTTCTTGAAGATGTTGATCGACTGACCGAGACCCTTCGCGAGCGCCGGGAGCTTGGTCGCCCCGAACAGCAGGATGACGATCCCGAGGATGATCAGCAGATGGATGCCGGTGAGGCCTGCGAACATCATGACTCCTTCGATGGTGAACTGGTCGCCGTGCTCGGGTCTTCTTCGACACACGCGGCGGAAGCTCGTGGTCCGTTCATGGTAACTCGGTCTCTCCGGGAATCACAGGCGAGGAGCCCGAACGGACACCGTTCGCACAGGCTCGGCGACTGCCCCCGCCGGGTCAGTACGCGCCGCGGGACCGCAGCACGGACGGGATCGTCCGCGCGAGGATGACGATGTCGTGCAGGAACGACCAGTTCTCGACGTAGTGGAGGTCGAGCCGCACGCCCTCGGCCCAGTCGAGGTCCGAGCGACCACTGACCTGCCACAGCCCGGTGATGCCCGGGGTCACGAGCAGCCTCCGGTCCGCGAAGTCCTCGTAGACGGCGACCTCCTTCGGGAGCGCCGGACGGGGCCCGACGAGGCTCATCGACCCCTTCAGGACGTTCCAGAGCTGCGGGAGCTCGTCGAGCGACGTCTTGCGGAGGAATGCTCCGACGCGGGTCACCCGGGGGTCGTCCCGCATCTTGAAGAGCGGTCCCGCGCCCTCGTTCGATGCCTCGAGTGCGGCCATCCGGGCTTCGGCGTCGACGCACATCGTCCGGAACTTGAGGATCGGGAAGTCCTGCCCACCGCGACCGACACGGGTCTGACGGAAGAACACCGGCCCCCGGTCGTCGAGCCGGATCACGACCGCGATCACGGCGAACACCGGGGCGAGCAGCACCAGGCCGAGCCCGGCGCCGACGACGTCGAGCAGCCGCTTGCCGAACCGCCGACGGTAGTCGGGCGTCTCGACGTGCATGAGCGGCAGGCCGTCGACCGGGCGTTCGTGGACCCGGCCTGCAGCGATGTCGGCGAGCGGCGAGGAGACGACGAGCTCGACGCCGTGCTCTTCCAGTTGCCAACCGAGTCGTCGGAGACGTTCGTGCCCGCCGCGGATCGCCCCTGCGACGACGACGGCGGACACGCCGCCCGCCTGCGCGCGGTCGAGGACGTCGTCGATCCCGCCGACGACCGACGAGCACGCCCCTCCGAGCTCGACGGTCGAGCCGATGGCAAGGCAGTCCGTGACGACGCCTGCGACCCGGTACCCGGCGACGGGGGTCGCCGCGATCCGACGGCCGACGTAGCGCACGTCCTCGGCGTCGCCGACGAGCAGGACGTCTTGGAGCCGCTCGCCACGACCCCGTCGGCGTGCGAGCACCGTGCGCACGACCTTGCGCTCCGCCACGAGCAGGGCGAGCCCCAGCGGGAACGCGATCGCGACGTACCCACGGGCGAGGTCGAGCTGGACTGCGTAGGCGACGATCGCGACGCTCGCTCCGGCGACGAGGCTCGCCAGCACGAGCCGGCGGTACTCCTCGTTGCCGACACCAGCGATGCGGGCGTTGCGGGTACGGAACGTCGACAGGAGCGTCATCCAGACGAGCACGATCGCGGGCGCGACGACGAACTCCATCCAGCCCGCGGCAGCAGAACCCACCGGGAGCTCACCCGGGAACCGCACGAGGTGCGCCGCCACGAAGGCGAGGAGCAGGACGGCGAGGTCGAGGGCGGCGACAGCCGTCGCGAACCCGGGCCGTGCTCCGGCGGGGGCGGCGGTGGGAACGGCACGCGTCGCGGTCAGGGCGACGACTCCCACCGGACGGGTGGGACGGAACGTGAGTGACACCGCGGGACCTCCGGTCGGACGCCGACCGACGGAGGGTCGGCCGGGCGCCTTCGTCGGTCAGAGCACGACGAAGGTTCGCCCTACCAGAATATCACCGAGATGTTGGAAATATCAATGACCGAGGACATCCGCGACTGACCACAGCACCGGCCGGTCGAGCAGCGCCCCCGCGTCCGCCGGCTCGACCCCGCGCACGCGGAACACCGCCCGCTCGCCAGGGAGCAGCGTCACGAAGCCCCGGTCGACAACCCCGTCCGGTGACACCCGGTCGGGCTGGAGCAGCAGGTCCCGCACGACGGTCGAGGCCTCCACCACCACCCGGATCGTCGCTCCGTCGACCTCGGTCGACGCGGAGAAGCGCGCGGGCTCCCACCGCAGCTCACGGTCGGGCGCCGGCGTCCACACCGCGCGGTGCTCGTCGAGGTCGGCGACAATCAGCTCGTTCCGCGGATCGTCCACGACCCCGACCGACTCGGGCAGCGCGACGACGGCGACCCCGGCGGAGAGGTGCACCGGCAGCGTCACCTCGGCGAGCACCATACCGGCGAGCGTGATGCGGCGGACCCGCACGACCCCGTCGCCGACGGACTTGGCCGACCGGACCGCGACCTCGACGGGCGACGAACCGAAGGCTCCGGGCGACACCCCGAGCGAGACGCCCCCGGACCCGAGCGACAGCGTGTCCGCCAGCTCGCCCAGCTCAGCCGCCTCGTCGACGTGCGCCGGTGAGGACGGGCGATCCGTGCCTCCAGGCTGGTCGTCCGGCGACGCGCCGGCCGGAGCCGCCGGCCGCGGGCCGGCGACCGACGAGACGGGCCGGATCGTCAGCAGCACGTCGTCGTAGAGCCGCCGCAGCTCGTGCGCGAGCGGCTTGAGGCGCCCCGACGAGTCGACGGCCGACCACGACGCGACCGGCCACAGGTCGTTGAGCTGCCACAGGACGACCCCGGTGTTCCGTGGCCAGTGCGTCCGCCAGTGCTCGACGCCCGTCGCGATCGCGCGCGCCTGCTGGAGCTGCGTCAGGTAGTGCCACGCGTCGAAGGAGGCAGCGTCCACGCTGCCGAAGCGCGGAGCGATCCCCCGCGCCAACTTGCCCATCCCGTCGTCCGCCTTCTGGTGGTGGACGACGCCGGGTGCGTCCACGGTCAGCTCGGGGTCGGACACCGCGTCACGCAGCGTCCGCCACGCGGGCGGCGCCTGCCAGCCGAACTCGGACACGAACCGCGGCACCGACACGCGGTACGCGCTGTCGGGCAGGCGGTTCCAGGCCTCCCACGAGTGGTGCGTCTCGTGGTCGACGTCGTTGGCCGGCAGTTCCTCGTCGCCGGACCACGGCGAGCCCACCGTGTAGAAGCGCGTCGGGTCCACCGCGTCGACGATCGTCGGCAGGAGGTCGAGGTAGTAGTCCAGCCCCCAGCCGCGGTCCCCGAGCGACTCCGCCCAGCCGTCGACGTCGTGCAGCCAGATGTTCTCGTTGTTGCCGTTCCAGACCACGAGGGACGGGTGGCGGGAGAGCCGGGCGACGTTGTCCCGGGCCTCCGCGACGACCTCGCTCCGGATCGGCTCGGTCTCGGGGTAGGCGGAGCACGCGAACGCGAAGTCCTGCCAGACGAGCAGTCCGAGCTCGTCGCACACCTCGTAGAAGTCGCGCGACTCGTACACGCCGCCGCCCCAGACGCGCACGAGGTTCGCCCGCAGCGCGGCAGCGGTGCCCAGTCGGGACGCGTAGCGGTCCCGCGTCACACGCGAGACGATGACGTCGTCGGGGATCCAGTTCACCCCGCGGACGTCGATGAGCGTCCCGTTGACGTACACACCGAACGGCTTGCCGATCGTGTCCGATGCCGTGTCGATCCGCGTCGACCGGAAGCCCGTCCGGAACACATCACGGTCGAGGACCTCACCCTCGACCGTCTGCAGCTCGACGGTCACGTCGTAGAGCGGCTGCTCGCCGTAGCCGCGCGGCCACCACCGCTGCGCATCCGGGACCCGCACGGTCACGACGGTCTCGTCGTCCTTCGGGGTCAGCTGCGCACGCGAGCGCTGTCGGGTCGTCCCGCCCTCGGCGTCCGGGCCGCTCACGGTCACGACCAGCACGAGGTCGTCGTCCTCGCCGTCCTGGTCGAGGTCGTTCATCCCGGACCGCTCGACCGTGATGTGCGCGTCGAGCACGCCCTCCCCCGCCTCGACGTCGACGAGCGGACGCACCTCACGGAGTCGCGCCGTCGACCAGCGCTCGATCGCCACCGGCCGCCACGGGCCGCTGGTCACCGCCGTCAGCCCCCAGTCCCAGCCGAAGTTCGACGCCATCTTCCGCACGTACGGGAACGGCTCGTCGTACGGGCCCGGCATGCTCCCGGCCCTGGCCGCGACGCGTCCGGCCTCGCGGTAGGGCGACTCGAACAGGATCTCGAGCTCCCGCTCCGTGCGCGTGTTGGACCCACCGGTCGCATCGCGCAGGTCGAACCGGTAGCGCCGGTGCATGTTCCGGGTGGTCCCGACGGTCACACCGTCGACCGTCAGCGTCGACACCGTGTCGAGTCCGTCGCACACCAGGTCGACGCGTTCGTGCCCCCGCGGATCGACGTCGACCGCGCGCCGGTAGGCCCAGTCAGCGCGTCCGACCCACTTGCCGTCCGCCTCGTTGCGGTCGAACGTGGGGTCGGCGAGCAGGCCCTCCCGCTCGAGGTCCGTGTGCACCTGCCCCGGCACCGTCGCCGGGATGCTCCGACCGGCGACGCCGTCAGGGGCGCCACTGCCGCCTGCCATCGTCACGGTCCAGCCGTCGCGGAGTTCCTCGCGGTCGAGGGTCATGCGGGTCCTTCTCTGGGCGGGCGGGACCGGTGGTCCGCTCGGTCGGGACGCCGGCTGCGTGTCCGCCAGGCGGCCGGGTACCGGCCTGGAGGCACGACACCGGTCAGCCGGGCGTCGTCACGTCGCGCGCGCGACCGCCTGGGCGATCACACGAGGGGGTGCCCGGCGATGCTAGTACGCGGAGCTTGCACGGGGGTGGGTGGCAGGCTGGGGCGCGTGATCACAGTTGCTCTCGCCGCAGCCCTCCGCGACGCCGGACTCCGCTGGCACCCGTCGACCGGGGACCGCTTCGTCATCGACAAGCCCGGGGTCGACGACGACGTCTACACCGTCTCCGAGATGACCGTCGAGCGGCACGACTACCCCTCCGGCACCGTGCTCGGGTTCAACGGCACCACGGAGTGGGCGCTCGACTCGGTCGAGGCCGCCGAGTCGCTGTGGCTGCCGCGGGAGGACCAGCTGCGGTCCCTGCTCGGGAGCGCCTTCGTGTCGCTCGCGAGTTCGGGCTCGTCGCTGACCGTCACCGCGACCATCGACGGGGCCCCGCAGACCTTCGACGCTCCCGATGCGGCCGACGCGTACGGTGCCGCACTCCTCGCCTACATCCGTTCTGCGCTGGACTGACCGCCCCCGGACCGGGTGACGCGCCCGGCTGGGAGTTGCTGGAATGCACGCTGGGCGGGCTTTGGTTGCATGGCGACATGACCGTTCCGAACATCACCCTGAACGACGGCAAGACCATCCCGCAGCTCGGCTTCGGCGTCTTCCAGATCGACCCCTCCGACACCAAGGAGGCGACGCTCGCAGCACTCGAGGTCGGTTACCGCCACATCGACACCGCCGAGATGTACGGCAACGAGAAGGAGGTCGGCGAGGCCATCGAGGCGTCCGGCATCCCTCGTGAGGAGATCTTCGTCACCTCGAAGCTCAACAACGGCTTCCACGACTCCGAGGCAGCGCTCGAGAACGGCAAGAAGTCGGCAGACCTCCTCGGCGGCTACACCGACCTCTTCCTCATCCACTGGCCGCTGCCCACCGTCTCGGACTTCGTGCCGACGTGGAAGGCGATGGAGGAGCTCTACCGCGCCGGCACCGCTCGCTCGATCGGCGTGAGCAACTTCCAGGCGCACCACCTCAACCGCCTCGCCGCCGAGACGACCATCACCCCGGCGGTGAACCAGATCGAGGTGCACCCGTACCTCACGCAGGAGGAACTCCGCGCGTACGACCGCGAGCACGGCATCGCGACCGAGGCGTGGTCTCCCATCGCGCAGGGCCTCGTCCTCGACGACGAGACCATCACCCGCATCGCCGGCAACACCGGCAAGACCCCGGCGCAGGTCGTCCTCCGCTGGCACATCCAGCGCGGCGACATCGTCTTCCCGAAGTCGGTCACCCGCACCCGCGTCGAGGAGAACTTCGCGATCTTCGACTTCGAGCTCTCCGACGAGGACATGACCGCGATCACGTCGCTCGACAAGGGCCACCGCACCGGCCCGGACCCGGACACGTTCGACTACGTCCCGGCCTGATCCGCCGGATGCACGAACGGGCGGCAACCTCCTGGTTGCCGCCCTTTCCGTGTGTCCGGTCTACTTGCCCTCAGCCTGAACGATGTTCCGCTCGCCCTTGTCAGTGACCCTCGTCGGCTTGCCGCCGGTGTAGAGGACATCGTTCGCGTTGCCGCTGAGCGTGACGGTCTTGGCCGTGCCGACCATGATGCGGCTGATGGCGCTCTCGACGATGAGCTCGTCGACGTCGCCGAGGTGCACGATCGAGTCGTTGCCCGACACGGTGACCCTCGCGCAGTCGCCATCGAGGGTGACCTCTGCGCCGGACTGGTCCACGACCGCGGTCCCGTCGGTGCACGTCACGCTCTTCTTGACGTCCGGCACCCGCACGTCGGACTGGGGCAGCACGGACGGCTTCGACGACGCGGACGTCGACCGCTTGGACGCGGGCTCGGTGCTGTCAGCTGCGGAGCAGCCGGCGAGCACGGCAACGAGCGCAGCGGCGACGATCGTGGGGGCGAGCATTCGCAGAGTACGCATGGCGGTGCCTTTCATTCGGGGTGGGGCGTGGGCCGGAGGTGAGTCGGGGGGGGAGGGCCCGGCGCGAGCCGGGCCCTCCGATGCAGCCAGAGCTGCGGGAGTGTTACTGGGCGTTGCGGTCGACGGTGAAGGTCGAGGACACCGTCGAGGTCTTGCCCGACTTCGTGGTCTGCTTCACTTCGAGGCCGGCGTACGTGCCGCCCCGAGCGAGGTCGAACAGGGCGGTGGCACGCCAGGTGCCGTCCTCGCCGACCGTGGCAGTCGCGACCGTGGTCCGCGACGAGCCGACCCGGATCTCCGCACCCGGCGTTGCCGTCCCGACGAACGTCGGACGCAGCGTCGTGACGTTCTCGTTCTGTGCCGGCGCCGACAGGGTCAGCTCCCGGAACGACTCGTTCGACACGGTGAAGGACGCACGGATCGTGCCCGTGACGGTCCCACGGACCGACTGATCGACGTAGAGGTTGTACGTGCCCGGCGCCAGCGGCGACGCCTCGTCGGTCTTCGCGATCCACTGACCGTTCACGACCGTGCCGCTCGCGACGACCCGCGACGAACCACGAACCGTGATCGTCGCACCCTCGTGCCCCGTGCCCCGGAACTCCGGAGTGAGGGTGTCGAGGACCGCGTCCGCACCCGGGCTGGTCAGGGTGTGCGGCGTCACGATCGAAGCGAGCTCACCGATCGTGAACGCGTGACGGACCGTCGACGTCAGCCCGCCCTTGCTGATCTGGTCGAAGTACAGGTCGTACTTCCCCTTGCCGAGTTCCATCGTGGACGTCGCCGACCACGAACCCGACACGACCATCGCCGACGCGACCTCACGGCTCGACCCACGCACCACGATCTTCGAACCGGTCTCACCGGTCCCCGCGAACTCGACCCGGCCCGGCGCGACGGTGCCGTCGCGCTCCGGCTTCGTCACGACCACCGCAGCAGCCGGCTGCCCGTAGTTCAACGTGAACGACTTCGACTCGGATTCCGGAGCGCCATCGATGATGACACTGAACGAGTTCACGCCCGAGATCGCCTTTGTCGGATTGATCTTGATCTCGTACGCGTCACCCTTCGCGACCGTGCGACCGATCTCGGTGCCGACCGAGTTGCGCAGCACCACCGTCGAACCGTTCGGCGCCGCACCGAACGCGGTTGCCGGCTTCGTCGCGTCAGCAGCATCGAAGCGGCCGTCAGCAGTCAGCTCGACCGTGCCCTCACCCGGGTTCACGACGATCGTCTCGGTCTGGGCGTTGCCGCCCTTCGACTGCAGCGTCACCGTCAGTTCGTGCTCGGATGCGCTCAGGGCCTCGGTCGTCGTGAGGTTCCACTGCGAGCTCTGGAACACGTTGGCGGTCCCGACGACCTTGCCGTCCTCCGCCACGGTGATCGTCGACGAAGGCTCACCCGTGCCTCGCAGCTTGAGCTTTCCGCCCGCATGCGCGAAGCCGTCCTCGGGGCGCGTGACAGCGAGCTGCGCGCCGTAGTCGATCGAGACCGCGGTCTTGCCGGTCTGTTCGCCGCCGTAGGACTGGACGACGTCGATCTCGTAGGCACCGGCCTTGTTCGGCGCCGGGAGCTCCATCGACCACGCGCCGGACATCGGCACCTCGTCAGACGCGACCAGCATGTTGCCGTTCTCGTCGAGTGCCTGCACGACCGCGCCCGGCTGCGCCGCTCCGGAGAGCACCACGAGATCGTCGCGCTCAGCGCCGAACTCGTGCTCGACCGTGAGGTCTGCGATCTTCAGCTCGACGTCGAAGTCGTGGAACCCGTACTGCTTCTTGTCGACGTACTGTTCGATGTGAACGGGGTTCTCCCCGAGCTGCAACCCCTCCAGCTCGTAGGACCACTCGCCATCCGCGTTCGCGCGGATCTCGTCGGCCCGGCCATCACCCCATGCGATAGCGACGAACGCGTTCGGGATCGCGGCGCCCGACACGACGGCCGAACGTCGGTCGAGGTCGGTCGAAACGACTCGTCCGCCGAACCCGAGGCCCTCGATGCCGACGAAATCGTTGGTGCTCGGCGCCGATGTGGACGGCGCGAAGTAGGACTGGTTGGTCATCGACCTGATGTTCGTCGTGAGGTACTTCGAGTACGCCGGGACCATGATGTTCCCGCGCTCATCCTGCATGAGCTCCGACTGGGGACCCCCACAGGGGTGCTCCTGGAACCATTCGCCAAGTGACGCGTGCTTTGCGTACCCCCAGCACTGGCCCGGGTTCTTCGTGTCCTCCAGCTGGAAGCGACCGTCACCGGTGGGGAGCACTCGGTACGACGTGGCGGCCTTCTGCGCGTCAGCGTAGGTCGGGAATTGGCGCACGTACGATGCGGAATGCGTGCGGAAGTTGTATTCATCGAGCTTCGCGATGATCTGCACCGTGCGCCCGTCCTTGGCCTCTTGGGGAGCGGAGCTCGGGTTCGCGCTGGCGGCAGCACCGAAGGAGAGGCCGGACGCGATGGTCGCGACGGCGAGCGCGGATGCGCCGAGGCCTTTCGCGATGCGTTTGGTCTTGTAGGACATGGTTGGTGATCCCTTTCGAGGGGTCGGGCCGCGAGGGCTCATCGGGGATGATCGGTCCATCCGCGATTCGCGGTCGTCGTGGTCGCGGGACACCCCGCTGCCATTTCAAAATATCAAACTCTGCGTAGGAATACAACACTCGCTATCGAAATGACTTGAGTCATTCGGACGCAACTTCCAGCCCTTCGAGTTGACGTGCCCCCTGTCAGGAGTAAGGTTGAGTCCATCGGACGCAAGTCCAACGACTTCCGCACCAAACGAAGGAGCACCAACACATGGGACGTGCAGTAGGCATCGACCTCGGAACCACCAACTCGGTCGTCAGCGTGCTCGAGGGTGGCGAGCCCACGGTCATCGCGAACGCTGAGGGCCTCCGCACCACGCCGTCGATCGTCGCCTTCACGAAGGACGGCGAGGTCCTGGTCGGCGAGACCGCCAAGCGCCAGGCGGTCACGAACGTGGACCGCACCATCGCCTCCGTCAAGCGCCACATCGGCACCGACTGGAAGGTCGACATCGACGGCAAGCAGTACACGCCGCAGGAGATCTCGGCTCGAACCCTCGGCAAGCTCAAGCGCGACGCCGAGCAGTACCTCGGCGAGGACGTGACCGACGCGGTCATCACCGTCCCGGCGTACTTCAACGACGCCGAGCGCCAGGCCACGAAGGACGCCGGTGAGATCGCCGGCCTCAACGTCCTCCGCATCATCAACGAGCCGACGGCCGCTGCGCTCGCGTACGGCCTCGACAAGGGCAAGGAAGACGAGCTCATCCTGGTCTTCGACCTCGGTGGCGGCACGTTCGACGTCTCCCTGCTCGAGGTGGGCAAGGACGACGACTTCTCCACGATCCAGGTCCGCGCGACCGCCGGCGACAACCGCCTCGGTGGCGACGACTGGGACCAGCGCATCGTCGACTTCCTCATCAAGAAGTTCAAGGACGAGCACGGCGTCGACCTCTCGACCGACAAGATCGCGAAGCAGCGCCTCAAGGAGGCCGCTGAGCAGGCGAAGAAGGAGCTCTCGTCGCAGATGTCGGCGAGCATCCAGCTCCCGTACCTCACGCTCACGGCCGAGGGTCCGCTCAACCTCGACGAGACCATCTCGCGTGCGCAGTTCGAGCAGATGACCTCCGACCTGCTCGACCGCACGAAGAAGCCGTTCAACGACGTCATCAAGGAGGCGGGTGTCTCGGTCAGCGACATCGCGCACGTGGTGCTCGTCGGTGGCTCGACCCGCATGCCCGCCGTGGCCGAGGTCGTCAAGTCGCTCACGGGCGGCAAGCAGCCGAACCAGGGCGTCAACCCGGACGAGGTCGTGGCCGTCGGTGCCGCGCTGCAGGCTGGTGTCCTGAAGGGCGAGCGCAAGGACGTCCTCCTCATCGACGTGACGCCGCTGTCGCTCGGCATCGAGACCAAGGGCGGCCTGATGACGAAGCTCATCGACCGCAACACCGCGATCCCGACCAAGCGGAGCGAGACCTTCACGACCGCCGACGACAACCAGCCGTCGGTCGCGATCCAGGTCTTCCAGGGCGAGCGCGAGTTCACCCGCGACAACAAGCCGCTCGGCACCTTCGAGCTGACCGGCATCGCGCCGGCGCCCCGTGGCGTCCCGCAGGTCGAGGTCACGTTCGACATCGACGCGAACGGCATCGTGCACGTGTCCGCGAAGGACAAGGGCACCGGCAAGGAGCAGTCGATGGTCATCTCCGGCGGTTCGTCGCTGCCGAAGGAGGACATCGAGCGCATGGTCCGCGAGGCCGAGGAGCACGCGGCCGAGGACAAGGCCCGTCGTGAGGCCAACGAGCGTCGCAACCAGGCCGAGCAGCTCGTCTACTCGATCGAGAAGCTCATCAAGGAGAACGAGGACAAGCTCCCCGCGGACGTCAAGTCCGAGGTCCAGGCCGACGTCGACGCCCTGAAGTCGGCGCTCGCGGGTGAGGACGACGACGCAGTGAAGGCCGCGTTCGACAAGCTCAACGAGTCGCAGGGCAAGCTCGGCCAGGCGATCTACAGCCAGCAGGACGCGGGTGCCGCGGCCGGTGGCGAGCAGCCCGCGGGTGACCAGGCGACGCAGGACGACGAGGACATCGTCGACGCCGAGGTCGTGGACGACGAGGACGACAAGGACAAGAAGTAACGATGCCGAACCCCGAGGACAACGCACCGAAGGACAACGTGCCCGAGGATGCAGAGCCCCAGGTCGAGGGCGACGCCACCAACGCGCAGGAGCCCGAGGACCTCATCGAGGCGGAGGGGCCGGACGTGGAGGTCCCCACGGACGGCCCCGCCGCCGGCGGGCCGCAGAGCGACCTCTCCCCGGAGGACCAGGCGCTGCTCGACGACGCCGCCCGAGGCATCGCCGAGGACAAGCTGAGCGCCGAGGACCGCGACCTGGTCGCCGAGATGCGGGCGGACATGCTCCGTGCGCAGGCCGAGCTGGTGAACTTCCGGAAGCGCGTCGAGCGTGACCGTGAGGCGAACCGCGAGGTCGCCATCGCCGAGGTCGTCCGGGCGCTCCTGCCGGCGCTCGACGACCTCACCCGAGCCGAGGCCCACGGCGACCTCGCCGAGGGGCCCATGCAGGTCATCGGTCAGAAGATCCGCGGCGGCTTCGAGAGGTTCAAGCTCGTGCAGATCGGTGAGAAGGGTGAGGCCTTCGACCCGAACATCCACGAGGCGATCGTGCAGCTCCCGACGCCGGGTGCGACCGCGCAGACCGTGGCGGACGTCGTCGAGCCGGGCTACAAACTCGGCGAGCGGGTCCTCCGTGCGGCCAAGGTCGCGGTCGCGGTCCCGGCCTGAGCGCGGGAAAAGGTAGGTACGGATGGCCAGTCAGGATTGGTTCGACAAGGACTTCTACAAGGTCCTCGGCGTCGACAAGACGGCGAGCGACGCTGAGCTGAAGAAGACCTACCGGAAGCTCGCGCGGCAGTACCACCCGGACTCCAACCCGGGTGACGCCGCCGCCGAGGCCCGCTTCAAGGAGATCAGCGAGGCCTACTCGGTGCTCTCCGACAAGGAGCAGCGCGCCGAGTACGACCAGGTCCGCGCCATGGGCTCGGGCGCCCGCTTCACGGCGGGCGGCCCGGGTGCCCAGGGCGGCTTCGAGGACGTCTTCGGCGGCATGTTCGGCGGCGGTGGAGGCGGTCAGCGCGTCCGCTTCGGGCAGCCGGGCAACGGTCGCGGCGGCGCCGGCGGCTTCGAGGACATCCTCGGCGGCATGTTCGGCGGCGGCGGCTTCGGTCAGTCGAACGGCGGCTACCGCGGCTTCGGTGGACCGTCGAAGGGTCAGGACGTCACGGCGTCCACGACGCTCGACTTCGCGACCGCGATCGCCGGCGACACCGTCAAGCTCTCGCAGGGCAACGGTCGTCCGGTGAACGTCCGGATCCCGGCCGGGGTCGCGGACGGGCAGAAGATCCGTCTCCGCGGGCGCGGGCAGCCGTCCCCCGACGGCGGTGAGGCCGGCGACCTCGTGGTCACGGTCTCGGTCCGGAAGCACCCGGTCTTCGAGCGCGACGGGCTCAACCTCCGCGTGGACGTCCCCGTGACGTTCGTCGAGGCGGCGCTCGGCGCGACGATCCAGGTCCCGACGCTCGGCGGCGAGCCCGTCAAGCTGCGGGTCGCCCCCGGCACCCCGTCGGGTCGCGTCCTGCGCGTCAAGGGTCGCGGCGTCGCCAGCAACAAGGGCACGGGCGACCTGCTCGCCACCGTGCAGGTCGCGGTGCCCTCCCACCTGTCGGACAAGCAGCGCGAGGCCGTCGAGGCCCTGGCAGCTGCGCTGCCCGACGAGGACCCCCGCGAGGACCTCCTCGCCAAGGCGCGCGGCTAGCGCGCTGCACGAAACCCGGCCTGGAGGCTCGGCGCGGCTCCGTCAGGAAGCCGCACCGAGCCTCCAGGCTGGTCCGCACCACGACAACGACGAGAGGGGCGGTCGATGACCGACATGGACGAGAACTCGCCCGTCTTCGCCATCGCGATGGCGGCCGAGCTCGCGGAGATGCACCCGCAGACGCTCCGGCAGTACGACCGGCTCGGCCTCGTCGTGCCCGGCCGCACCCGCGGCGGGTCGCGGCGGTACTCGATGCGCGACATCGCCCAGCTGCGGGAGATCGCGCGGCTCGGGTCCGAGGGCGTCTCGCTCGAGGGCATCCGTCGGGTGCTCGAACTCGAGAACGAGAACCGGGCGCTGCGCTCGCGGGTGTCGGAACTCGAGACGGCCCTCGCCGATCAGCTCATCAACCGGCCGGGCGCGCGTGTGTTCGCGGCCTCGGCGACCGGCGGTGCGGTGCCGTTGCGCGCCGGGATGCGCCCGCAGCGGAACACGCAGATCGTCCTCTGGCGTCCGCCGCACTAGGGCGCACTGGGTAGGGTGGCGCCGTGCCACCGGACCTCGCCGACCTCTTCCGCCGTCGCGACGACGACGCGCCGGACCTGATCACGATCGACGGCACCGACCGCTTCATCCTCGACGAGGCGCCGCACGTACACGGCGATGCGCTCCGGCAGCCGGGTGAGGTCGCGGTCGTCGACGACCGGAACGGTGTGCTCACGCTCGGGGTCATCTCGGTGCACGGCGCGTCGGACGTCCGGGTCGTGCAGGACTCCCTCGTCGGGGTCCGCGCGCTCGAGGCCAACGCCGGCGTCTTCGGGCGGCGGGGCTTCCACCATCCGGACTCCCTCGAACGGGCGTTCACCGACGCACGGCTCGTGCTGCTGCGCCTCTCGAAGTCGAACGACCGGCTCGACGAGATCGCCCGCGCGGTCGCCCGGTACGCCGCACCCGACGTGGTGCTGCTCTGCGGCGGGGTGTCGAAGCACATGAACCTCGGGCAGAACGACGTCCTCCGTCGGTACTTCGGCGAGGTGACGGCCTCGCGCGGGCGCGGGAAGTCGCGGCTCCTCGTCGCGCAGGACCCCCTTCGTGCCTCGGCCGTCCGCGCGGACACGTCGAACCCGTGGCCGCGGTCGGTCCACAACGACGAACTCGGGTTGACGCTCGTCGCGCACGGCGGGGTGTTCGCGGGACCGTCGCTCGATCAAGGCACGCGCGTGCTCCTCGACGTGGTGCGCGACGCCGTCCCGACCGCTCGGACCGCTGTCGACCTCGGCTGCGGGAACGGCGTCATCGCGGTGTCGCTCGCGCGGCAGCGGCCCGGCATCAAGGTCATCGCGACGGACGTGACGCAGACCGCGGTGGCGTCGACGAAGGCGACCGCGGCGGCGAACGATGTGGAGGACCGCGTGCAGGTCGTGCGGACGGACGCGGGCGACGAGCTCCAGGACGGCTGCGCCCAGCTCGTGCTGTGCAACCCGCCGTTCCACGCGGACACCACGGTGACCACCGACGCCGCCGAGGCGATGTTCCGGAACGCGGCCACGATCCTCCAGTCCGGCGGGGAACTGTGGTGCGTCTGGAACTCGCACCTGCGTTACCGGCCGGTGTTGGAGCGTGTCGTCGGCGCGACGCGCCAGGTGGTCCGGACCGACAAGTTCACCGTGACGGCGTCGCGGGTCTCGTGACGCGGCTCAGCGTGCCTCCTCGATCGCCCCGCCGATCTGCCTCCACAGCGCACGTGCCCACGGCTCGGTGAGGTGTCCGTGGTCCCGGTACAGCAGGGTGTTCCCGGACACGACGCCGCACCGGGTGGCCGAGCAGAACCAGTCGGTGAGGTCGGCGTAACCGTGACCGGCGTCCTCGGTCACGCGCCGTTCCGAGGCGATCCAACCAGGGTCCACACCGACGTGCCGGTCGACGCCACAGGCGCCGGCGTCGTCGAGGTTCGCCGAGAGGCACCGCGGGACCGACTCCGCGAACTCCGGGGTGTCGGCGAGGACACTCGCCCGTGACCGCTCGGGCAGCGCGGCCAGCGTCCGACGCAGCCCCTCGCGCCACAGGTCGATCCGGGCGGCCCGGTCTGCCTCGTCGGGCGCACCCACGAGCGGCAGGTGCGCGGAACCGGCGACGAGCACGACGTCCGGTGCGTCGGCCGTGAGCCGCTGCAGCACTGCGGCTCGCCACACGTCGCACTCCCGGTAGGGGCGGCCCGACGTCCTGACCTCGACGTCGACCATCGTGCACGCGTTCTTCGTGTACCCGAGGACCCGGACCCCGCCGCGTCGTTCCGCCCAGCCCTCGAGTGCCGGCATCCAGTGCGCGGCGTGGGAGTCCCCCACGAGCGCGACCGTCAGGGCACCCTCGGGGTCTCCGAGCACGCACGAATTCACCGTCGTGTCCGAGGTCGACTCCACGTGGCAGCCCTCGCGTCGGTAGTCCGACGAAGCCTCGGTCGCCCGGTCGAGCTGTGGTTCGAGTCCGCTCGGGACGAACGGCGTGAAGGTCGGCGGTGCAGTGGGCGTCACATCAGCGGCGGAGCGGCCCGACGTCGACGTCCGAGGGTCGGTGGCCGTACCCGCCCCGAGGACGACGGCGACGGCGAGGGCACTCGCGGAGACCCCGAGCAGCACGGTCCGGACGCCCGGCGCACGGACACCACGGAACGGCTGCTCGACGTACCGCGTCGTCAGGTGCGCGAGGACGACGGCGGTGGCCAGCGCGACGAAGCGCGCCCAGAGCGGAAGGGGCGTCGCGAGTCCGATCGCGGCCTGGGGCAGGACGAGCAGCGGCCAGTGCCAGAGGTACAGCGCGTACGAGATGCCCCCGAGGTACTGCAACGGACGGACCCCGAGCAGGACGACGGGGCCGAACGGGTGGCCAGCGGCTCCACTCCACACGAGCGCCACCGCAGAGAGGACCGGCAAGAGGACGGCCGTCCCCGGGTACGCGGTGGTCTCGTCGAACGTGGTCGCCGCGAGGAGGATGCCCGCGAGACCCGCCCAGCCGATGCACGCGGCCGTGTGACCCCGCACGACCGCCCGCCGAGCCACCGCGACCGCGACGAGTCCACCGGCCGCGAGTTCCCAGGCACGGGACGGCAGGGAGAAGAAGGCCCACGGTTGGGACCGGTCCGTCAGCAGCACGGCGAGGGTCAGTGACAGTCCGATGAGCGCCACGATCGTGCCGACGAGCAGGGCCGTCCGCTGGCTGTCCGACGAACGGCGTCCGAGTCGCCAGACGAGCAGGAGCAGCAGTGGCCAGAGCAGGTAGAACTGCTCCTCGACCCCGAGGGACCAGTAGTGCTGGAACGGCGACGGAGCGGTCCCGGTGAGGTAGTCGGTGCCTTCCGATGCGAAGTACAGGTTCGGAACCGACAGGAACGAAGCCACCGCGGCGTCGACGAGTTCGCCACGTGCCAGGGGCGGGACGAGCCCGAGTCCGGCCACCGCCGTCACGAGGGCGACGACGAGGGCCGACGGCAGGATGCGACGGACACGACGAGCCCAGAACGCAGCGAGGTCGACACGGCCCCGCTGCTCGAGCTCGCGGACGACGTGACCGGTGATGAGGAAGCCGGAGATCACGAAGAAGACGTCGACCCCGACGAACCCGCCGCCGAACGTGAGCCCGGCATGATCGAGGAGGACGAGCGCGACCGCGATGCCGCGAAGGCCGTGCACATCCGTTCGGAACGCGGGGGGAGGGCTGGTCATCTCGTCTCCGTTCAGGGCGGGTGACCAAATACTATCATGTGATATATTTACGTTGACGACCACTCCCTCCAGACAGGAACGCGACATGGACACGGCGAACCTCGTGAAGGTCTTCCGCAAGGGATGGCTCCTGATCACGATCGGCCTCTTGCTCGGCGGGGGCGCCGGGTTCACCGCCGCCGAGGCCGCGACACCCGAGTACACGGCAGCGGTCAAGCTCTTCGTCGCGGTCCGCACTCCGGACGCAGCATCAGCGACCGACGTGTCGCAGGGCAACGCCGCAGCACAGCAGAAGGTCCGCTCCTACGCGGACGTGATCCTGACCGAGAGCATCCTGCAGCCGGTGATCGACGAACTCGGGCTCGACACGACCCCGACGGCCCTCGCGCGGCGTGTGCAGCCGACGATCAACACGAACACCGTCGTGATGACGATCGCCGTCACCGACGGATCTGCCCGCCGCTCGGCCCGCATCGCGGACGCCATCGGCACGAGCTTCATCCGCGTCATCGAAGGACTCGAGAAGCCGAGTCCCGACGCGACGAGCCTCGTCCGGGCCTCGACCATCCAGGGCGCCGTCGTCCCGTCCGCGCCCTCCTCGCCGAACACGCCGTTGCACCTCGCCGTCGGTCTCGCGCTCGGCGCCCTGTTCGGGTTCGGCGCAGCACTCCTCCGGAGCGTCGTCGACACCAGGGTGCACGGGCCGCGCGACGTCGCCACCAGCACCGACTCGCCGATCCTCGCCACGCTCGGCTTCGACCACGACGCGAAGCGCCGCCCGCTGATCGTCTCCGCGGACCCGCGCAACCCGCTCGCCGAGGCGTACCGGGCGCTCCGGACCAACCTCCAGTTCGTCGACCTCGGGTCAGGCAACGGCAGCTTCGTCGTGACCTCCGCGATGCCCAGTGAAGGGAAGACCACGTCGACCGCGAACCTCGCCATCGCGCTCGCCGAGACCGGCGCACGCGTGGTGCTCATCGACGCCGACCTTCGCCGACCGCGGGTCGCCGAGGTGATGGGGCTCGAGAACGCCGCGGGCCTCACCGATCTCCTCATCGGTCGAGCCGAGGTCCACGACGTCGTCCAGCCGTGGGGGCGCACCAAGCTCGACGTGCTCCCCGCCGGACTCGTCCCGCCGAACCCGAGCGAGCTCCTGGGATCGGCCGCGATGCAGGCGTTGCTGGAGCTCCTGACGGAGCAGTACGACCACGTGCTCCTCGATGCGCCGCCACTCCTGCCGGTGACCGACGCCGCGGTGCTCGCGTCGATGACCTCCGGTGCCGTCGTGGTCACCTCGGCCCGGAGCAGCCGCACGCCGCAGCTCCGTGCCGCGCTCGACCGCCTCGACCGGGTGGGGGCCTCCGTCCTCGGCATCGTCGTCAGCATGGTGGCCTTCCGCGGGCGCAAGGGGTACGGCGGCGCGTACGGATCGGCGTACGGGGCGTACTACGGCGGCGCCGCGACGGTCGACCTGGCAGTCGCTGCACCGAAGCGTGGACGTCGACTGCGCGACAGTGAGACGGGGGCGTTCCCGGTCGCGCCGGCGGCACCCATCCGGTCGCACGCGGACGACTCAGCGAAGTGAGGACCGGCCTGCCCTGCACGGAGCACGTGCTCGGCGGGGCAGACCGGTCCAGGCGGCGGGCCGGACAGATCAAGCCAGCAGTTCGAGTCCGACCGGGCGGGTCTGGCCGGCCCGGGCCGGTCTGCCCTGCCGGTCCGGCCGGGCCGGGCGGGTCTGGACGGGTCCGGCCGGTCTTGCCGGGCCGGTTGGGCCGGGCCGGTTGGGCGGGTCTGGCCGGCCGGTCTGGCCGGGCGGTGTGGCCGTCAGCTCGCCGTCGCTCAGGCCAGCACGGCGAAGGTCGAATTCTGCTCCAGACCCGTCGCGGCGGTCCACGCCGCGCGCTGATCGATGCGCTCGGACCGCTGCCAGTGCAGGCGTGTGGTCGGGGCGATTCGGATCGTGTTCTCGTCGCTCGTCAGACCGACGGGCACGCGGACCTTCGCGTAGAGGTAGGCGTCCGAGGCGCCGGCGAACTCATTGCCCCGCATGGCGATCCGAGCCTCCACGGCGTCCGAGTAGAACAGCACGTGCGACCCCTTCCCCGACCGGTCGAGTCGGACACGCGCGCTCCAGCTCGACCCGGCCCGCGACGCTCTGGTGCCGCGGACGGCACAGGTCGACACGGTGCCCGGATCAGGAGCGCCGGAGGACCAGTACTCGAAGGTCTGCATGTTCCGGTCCGAGACGTTGCCGTTGAACTCGACGTTCGACCATGATGGCCCCGACACCACCGCGGGCCCCTGGATCGTCATCGCGGTGTCCCAGCAGTCGACGATCGTGTTGGCGGCGATCAGGACGTCCGTGGCGCCGCTCCACACCTGCACGCCGTTGCCCATCCGGGAGACACCGTCCGCGGCGAATCCGCCCCCGGCTTCGCCGACGATGCAGCCTGCGAGCGTGAACCCCTGCGTCGGGACAGCGGAGCTCGCCGTCTGCACCGCATTGCGCCCTGTACCGAGGAGGGCGAGGTCGCGCACAGTCGTTCCGGAGCGCCCCTCGAGGATCGGTTCCGCCACGGCCAGCCACACACGCCGGCCGTCGGTGCTCGGGTTCTCTGTGCACCGCACCGTGACGACGGGCCCGATCGACGTGAACTGCCAGTCTTCGGTGAGCGCGCTGGTCGAGGCCTTCCGGTCACCGTGCATCGTGCCGTCGACCTTGAGGAACCCGATCTCCGTCGTCCAGGTGCTCACGTGGCCGTGATGCGTCCGTCCGATGTTCGCTGCACTGAGGTCGACCTGCCAGAGACCGTCACCGACGGCGTCCCAGCACCGCTCCCCCTGGACGTACTTGTAGGTCGTGATCACCGGCGCTTCGGACTCGTCGCCCCAGGACTCGAACCGGAGTCCGCGCGTCGATCCGGGTCGGATGATGCCGTGGAACCGTCTACCGCGCCGGAAGCGCACGGTGCTCCCGGCCGCGGCCGCTCCGGATGCGATGGCCTGGTTCACCCTCGCAGTCGTCGCCCAGGGGCGCGTCCGACTGCCGTCGGCGGTGTCGTCGCCCGCGGCGGAGTCGACGAAGTACTCCGCGGTGGCCGCACGCGCCGGACTCGTCCAGACCGTCAGCGCTGCCGCGGCCAGTCCCGCGGCGCCACCGGACAGCACTGTCCGTCGGCGCAGCCGCGCGGCGCGCGGCGGTTCGTTGTGGTCGTGCATGTCGTTCCTCTCCGCGCCGCACTCCGCGGCGCCGCGAGGACCCTACGGGCGCGGGCATTCGAGGACCGAAGCGTTCACATGTCACATGGTCGGACGGCCCCGAACGCGCCGCACGACGCGGCCGCAGGCGCGGAGGTCACTCGCGCGGAGGCCGTAGAACGAGCGCGGCGGGATGCCGTGTCGCTGCCAGACCTGCAGGACGTTGAGCGAACTCGAGACGAACGAACCGACCAGGGTGCCGATCGCCGCCCCGACGGCACCGAGCCCGGGGACGAGCAGCACGACGAGGGTCGTGTTGACCGCCGCTGCGACGACGAGCGACCAACTCCGCCGCCCGGGCGCGCCCCGGGCACTCAGCGTGACGCCGGCGAGGGCGCCCTGACCGCCGACCGCCGTGGCCAGCAGCAGGACAAGGCACGCGGGCAGCGCGGCTGCGAACTCGGACCCGAACACGACGGGCACCCACCACCAGGCAGTCGCGGCGAGCACGGCACTCACGACGAGGGACAGTGCTGACGAGATCCGCGAGGCCGCGAGCATGCGTCGGTCGTCGGCCTCTGCTGCGTCCGCTGCGAACGAGACGTCCCGGACGGCGTTGCTGATGACGAGCGGGAGGTCCGCGACGTTGACGGCGACGACGTAGAGGCCGAGCTCGGCCGGCCCGGACAGCGGCGTGATGAGCGCCTGGTCGAGCCGCGTGAGGAGCACGCCGGCCACCGACCCGAACCACACCCGGATCCCGAAGGACAGGACGTCGCGGGAGCGGGCGTCCACGGAACCGACAGGCCGCCCGACCGGGTCCGTGCGGAGCAGCCCGAGGTACGCGGCGGCACCGACCACGGGGGCGAGCGCGAGGACGACCACCGCGCTCACCACGTCGAGCGTGCCGGCCATGGCCAGGGAGGCGAGCGCGGTCAGACGCGCGCCGGCCGTGACCGCGCGCTCGACGGTGACGAGCCGCCATCGGTGGCGTCCGCTCGCGACCGCCTGGAGCAGCGTGGTCAGGAGGGTCGGGACGACCGCGACCGCGGCGACGCGCACCAGGGTCACCAGGGTGTCGTCCCCACCGCCGAAGAAGGGCGACGTGAGCACCACTGCGACCGTGACGACGGCCCCCGCGAGGACGAGGACGCCCGCCGCCCGCCAGACGAACGGCCCCGCGAGCCACGGTTGCCGCGCGATCGAGCGGGTGACGGAGGCCGGGACCCCGAAGGTCGCGAGGGCCACCGCGAGGAAGAGCGGGGCCGTGGCCGACGCGACCGCTCCTCGCCCGTCCACACCGAGCGCGAGTGCGAGGATCGGTGCCGTCGCGATCGACGCGAGCGGCGGGAACGCGTTCCCGACGAGGGCCGCGAGGATGTTCCCCACACGGTTCTGGTGCCCGGCGGTCACAGCCCGGCCCTGACGGTGCAGCGCGGGTCGGCCCGGTCCGGCAGGTCCGCGGTCGGGAACTCGCCCCGACCTCCACCCGTGTCGCCGGCCCCGCTCCCCGGGACGATCGCCAGCAGCAGGAAGAGCAGCAGCCCGATGGGGGTGTTGGTGCTGAGCGAGTTGAAGCCCATGAGCGTCAGCAACGTGAGCGCCGCCGCGAGGCGCGTTCCCGGCGTCCGCACCGCCCCCGCTCGCCGGGCGAACACGAGTCCGACGATCGCCGCGAAGAAGAGCACAGCCGCCACCAGCCCGAAGTCGACTGAGAACATCAGGAACGGGTTCTCGAAGGTGTTCCCGATCAGGGCGTTGCGGGTGACCTGCTCGCTCGCACCGAAGCCGCGGCCGATGACCGCGGTCTCCCGCCATTGCTCGACGGCGAGACCGATCGTCTTGAAGCGGGCCGACGACGAGCCACCGTCGTCCTCGAGGCGGTCGTTGACGATCGCTCCAGCGGCGCTCCCCAGGAAGGTCGTCAGGCCGATCGTCGCCGCGCCGAGCGCAGCGACCTTGACGACCGCGGCGATGCGCGACCGGAGGATGAGCACCACCACCGCGAGCACCGCCGCGAAGAGGGCGGATCGCGAACCGGTCAGCGCCACCCCCACGACGAGCAGGACGGGTACCGCGGTCCGTGCCCAGACCGTGCCGAGCGCGGCCGCCATCGGGACAGCGGCTGAGATCCACAGTGCAGCGACGAGCGGGTGGTCGAAGGTACCGAGCATCCGCGCGGAGTCCGTCGCCCACCACCGGAGTCCCTCCAGCGTGCTCAGCCACGGCTGCGGCACGAGGCCCGACCAGATCCCGAGGATCAGGAGCGTCTCGCCGACGGCGACGAGGACGATCATCCGGGCGACGGCGCTCGGGAGTCCGGGCTGGTCGGTCGACCGGGCTCGGACGACCAGGAACACCATCGTCGGAGCGATGAGCTGCAGCACGATCGTGCCGAGATCGCCGGCACGCCCGGTGAACCACGACGTGGCGATCGCGATGGCGATGAACACGAGCAGGACGGCAGTGACGACCGCGTGGCGACAGAGGACACGCCCGACTTGGAGTGGGTCACGGACGAAGGTCACCACGAGGAGCGCGATGCCGATCGTGGTCGCCGGGTGCCAGCTCGTCCCGAGGAGGCTCCGGACGACCTCGAACGGCAGGAGGGCGGCGGAGAGGACCACAGCCGCGATGCCCCACTGTGGCCGACGGACGGTCGCGAGGGCGACCACGAGGGACAGAGCGATCTGGACGAGGAACAGCACGAGGAGCCTCCTGAACGGGTCGCTCCATTAGAACATGACATGTGTTATTTCAACAAGGGGTCCACGCACCTCGGACGACGAGATCGCTGTCCGTCGGCGACCAGAGCGACGCGCGGACGCGGTCGTTCCGGCCCGCTCGGACGTTCTGGTCGAGGAGCGCGGGCGAGCGCCGCAGCCCCCGGACCGGCCAGAAGACGACTCCCTCGAGGGCGGTGACCGGAAGCACGGGGACCGCCGCCCGGAGCGACCGGTGGTGGAGCCAGGTGTCCGACGACCCTGGGGCGACCGACCTGAACCCGTCGCCGGCATCGCGCAGTGCGTCCAGGAACGCCGGCGGGTACAGCACCCCCTTCACCCCGACCGCGTAGTTGCGCGGCGTCACCTCGGCAGACGTGGCCCGCTCCCAGCGGTCGTACGGGAGGACGCGATCGTCCTCGACGGTGATGCGGTTGACCCGATGCGCGAACACAGCATCCGGCCGACGAACGTGCTCCGCGACGAGGGTCTCGAGCCACCTCCGCGGGTAGAGCACGTCGTCGTCCGCGGTCACCATCGGGACGCGGTGCTGCGCGAGCGAGCAGACGTAGGGGAAGTACTTCTTGTGCGGGCCGAGGTCCTCGCACGGTCGGAGTTCGACCCCGCGTGCCACGAGGCGACGCAGCCCTCGTGGAGGCTCGGCGAGCAGGGCTTCGTCATCGATCCACACGATCAGCCGTGACGGCCGCACGGTGCCGGCTCCGATGGACGCCAGCGTCAGGTGGACCGCGCGGGCACGCGCTCCGTGCGTCGTCAACGAGACGACGGGTCCGCCGGGCATCGTCAGCCGATGACGCCCGAGCCGGGCGCGAACAGCTGCCGATGCCATGTGCACGTACGACGCGAAGAGGCGGAGCGGGTCACGAGGAAGGGGGCGCATGGGCAGGAGCGTAGACAGGTCGTGCGCCACACTCCAGCAATCAAGATGTCATATGTACGAAGACGCATCGCCGACGACTAGGCTCGGACCGTGCGATGGAGTCGAGTGGGCTGGCCCGCGGTCGGGTACGTCTCCCTCGAGGACGTCGAGGGCTACCCCGAGCACCTCGCCCGTCTGCTGACCGACGCGCCGCCCACCGTGGCGGCCCTCGCCTCGGTCACCTGGAACGAAGCGCGCATCGAACGCTGGGAGACCGAGACCCCCGCTGACGACGGCAGCGCGGCCGTGAGCGCAGCCGTGGTCGTCCGGAACGACGAGGTCCTGGACACCCCGGACGGCCTCTGGAAGCGCTGGAACCACGCCCGCGTCACGCTGCGCTTCGACCGCGCTGTGCTCGAACCGCGCGACACTGAGACCCTCGACCTCCTGGCCGGGGACGTCCACGTCACGCGCGGGGAGCTCGCGCACGTCGACGCCGACGTCTGGGAGCTCCGACTCCTGCTCTCCCCCACCGGTGAGCTCGCCGTGCACTTCCGTGACGTCGCGATCGAGGTCCGGTCCGTGCACGAGGACGACTGGGCCAAGCTTGAGCAGCGCCGGCAGCACGGTTGGCACGGCCCGGTGCCGGACGGCTGGGTCGAGTGGGCGACGCCGGCGGTGCGAGCGGCGGCACACGGCGACGTCGGCGGACTGTCGCTCGCGCTCGACGGCATCGGTGGCGAAACGGTCGGCATCGACGAGGTCGACCCCCGCTGGGGCTTCGCTCCGCTGCACGCTGCAGCCTGGTTCGACCGGCGCGGTACGACGGAGGCGCTGCTGGAACGGGGCGCGGACGTGACGGTGCTCGACGCCGAGGGGCGCAGTGCCCTGGACCTCGCCCGCGAGCGCGGCTCGCGGAAGGCGGAGGAGGTCCTGCTCGCCTGGTTCGACGACCAGACCGCGGGGCTGCACTTCACCGCGGAGGACCCCACCTCCGACGAATCGGCGGACTGAACCAGCCGGGAGGCGCGACCTGCGCCTCCACGCAGGTCGCGCCTCCCGGCTGGTGTCGTCTCAGACGGTGAGCGCGTTCGCCTGCGCGACCCGCCCGTACCAGCGCGCCGAGTCCTTCGGCGTCCGCTCGAACGTCTCCGGGTCCCACGCGACGAGCCCGAAGGTCGGGCGGTAGCCCGACGCCCACTCGTAGTTGTCGAGCAGGGACCAGTGCTGGTAGCCGAGGACCTCGATGCCGTCCTCGATGCAGCGGTGGATGCCCTCGAGGGCGCCCTGCGTGTACGCGACCCGGCGGGAGTCGTCCGCGGTGGCGATGCCGTTCTCGGTGATCATGAGCGGCACGTGACCGGAGAGCTCCCATGCCGAGCGGAGGCCGTCGGCGGAGGCCTCGGGGTAGAACTCCCAACCGGTCAGCGTCGTCTCGACGTCGTCGGCTACCGGGAGCGGGCCGGACGGCCCGATGAAGGTGCGGGTGTACGCCTGCACGCCGAGGAAGTCGTCGCCGGCGGCCTGCTCGAGGTACCAGTCGTCGCGCGGGTACCCGTACTCGCGGAGCATCTCGTCCGAACCGGGTTCGCCGTTCGACCGGAAGGCCTGCGTCGCGATGGTCCAGCCGGACTGCAGCCCGGACACCTGTGACAGGACCTCGCGGGATCGCTGGTGCGACGCGAGCAGGGCGTCGGCGACGCCGAGGTCCGGGTTCGGGAGGCCGTACGCGACGAGGTTCGACGCGTCCTCTCCCCCGGCGAGCATCGCGGCGATGTTCGGCTCGTTGATCGTGCAGACGTAGCGCACGCCGTCCTGGACCACGGGCAGCGCGGCCTCGGTGTAGCGGGCGAACAGGTCGGCCGCGTCGGGTGCGCGCCAGAAGCCGTCGCGCTCGAACCAGCGCGGGACGGTGAAGTGCATGAGCGTGACGATGGGTTCGATGCCGAACTCGTGGCAGGTCTCGACCATGCGGCGGTAGTGGTCGATCTCCGCACGGGAGACGAAGCCGCGCTCCGGCTCGATGCGCGCCCACTCGATGCTGAACCGGTAGGAGCTCAGGCCGAGGTCGGCGGCGATCCGGATGTCGTCGCGGTAGCGGTGGTAGCTGTCCGCGGCGTCGCCGGAGGGCTCGACGATGGTGGTGTCGGGTTCGTGCTCGTGGACCCACCAGTTGCTGTTGACGTTGTTGCCCTCGATCTGGTGGGCGGCGGTGGCGGCACCCCAGAGGAAGCCGTCGGGGAACTGCAGCGTGGTGATGATGGTGCCTTTCAGTGCGTGCTCGGGTCAGTGCGTGCTCAGGAAGCGGTCGAAGACGGCGAGCGTCGCCGCCGGGTTCTCGACCTGCGGGCCGTGGTAGCTCTCGGGGATGACCTCGTAGGCGGCGCCGGTGTCCTCCGCCATCTGCCGCTGCCACGGGATCGGCCAGGCACCGTCCCACTCGCCGTGGGTCACGAGCACCGGGAGGCCGGTCGCGCGGAGCTCGGCGGAGGCGTCGGTGTGGTCCTCGAGGATGTGGCCACCGGCGACGACGCTCGCGGGGTCGTGTGCGTCGAACCGGTCGCGGACGAAGCGCGGGTCGTCGGGGAGCTCCTCGTCGGGGCGGTAGGCCCAGAGCGGGTTCGTCGAGTCGAACAGCTGGCGGAGGTTCCCGCCGGTGTCGTGCAGGATCGTGAGCTCGGTGACCTTGCGGTAGGGCCAGCCGTACGGTCCGGAGCAGAACTGGACGACGTCACGGAACGAGTCCGGCGAAGCGATGGCGGCCTCGCGGACGATCACACCGCCGAGCGAGTGTCCGATGAGGTGCACGGGAGCGCCGTCGTCGAGCAGCCGAGCGACCCGGACGACGTCGGCGGCTTCCTCCTGCAGCGTGTACCCGGACGGCGACGCCGCCCGCGCCGAGTCGGCCTGCCCACGTCGGGTGATCGCGACCGCGGTCCAGCCGGCGTCACCCAGGAGCGGCATGAACGTCCGCCAGTCCTCCTTCGACCCCGTGTACCCGGGGACGATCAACACGACACCCTTCGATCGCCCGGTCGGCACGACGCGGTAGGCGGTGAGCCGCCCGACGGGGAGGTCGATGCCGACGACGTCGACGCCGTCCGGGGTGGGGAGGTGCCCGAACGCGGGGACGGTCGGGAAGTCGTGGAGCGTGGTCATGCCAGCAGTGCCCTTCGAGGGTTCGGCACCGCGTCGAGCAGCGCCACCGTGTACGGGTCCTGCGGGTCCTGCAGCACCGCGGCCGTGCGGCCCCGTTCGACCACGGCACCGTCGTGCAGCACCATGATGTCGTCCGTGATGAGCCGCGCGCTCAGCAGGTCGTGCGTGATGTAGAGGAGCGAGACGCCCCACTGCTCGCGCAGGTCCTCGAGGAGCGCGAGCACCCCGGCACGGAGCGTGACGTCGAGCATCGAGACGGGCTCGTCGGCGATGATGACCTGCGGGTCGGACGCCAGTGCCCGGGCGATGACGACACGCTGGCGCTGCCCGCCGGAGAGCTGGTGCGGGAGCTTCTGCGCGAACTGCTCGACGGGCGTCAGTCCCACGGTCTCGAGCAGCTCGAGCATCCGTCGCCTCGCGTCACGGCCGCGGAGTCCGGTGTAGTTCGCGATCGGCCGGGACAGGATGTACTCCACCGTGTGCAGCGGGTTGAGCGCCGCGTACGGGTCCTGGAACACCATCTGCACCTCGGAGCGGAGGTCCTTCAGCCCGCGTCGCCCGAGCTTCGCGACGTCCGTGTCGCCGAACCGGACGGTGCCCGTGGTCGGCTTCTCGACGCCGGTCAGCATCTTCGCGATCGTGGACTTGCCGGAGCCGGACTGGCCGACGAGGGCGAGCGACTGCCCGGGCTCGAGCGTGAACGAGACGTCGCGAACGGCCTGGACGGGCTGCTCGCCACGGCGGGGCGCCGGGTACGTCTTGACGAGGTGGTCGACGACGATCGGGTTGCGCGCGGCGCTGCGCTCGCGGGAGCCGACCGTGCTGAACGACGACGTCGTCTCCTGGCGGGTGGCCGAGGGATCGCGCTGCGACCGGTCCGGGAACCCCGGGAGCGAGACGACCTCGGCACGCGGGTCGGCGTAGTGCGACAGCAGCATCTTCGTGTACTCGTCCTGCGGGTCGCGCAGGATCTCCGTCGAACCGCCGTCCTCGACGATGCGGCCCTCGTGCATGACGAGCACACGCTCGGTGGCCTCGAGGACGATGCCGAGGTCGTGGCTGATGAGGATCGCTGTGAACCCCTCGGACCGCTGCAGCTCGATGATCGTGTCCATCACGGCGTGCTGGACGAGGACGTCGAGCGCCGTGGTCGGCTCGTCGAACACCATGAGCCGCGGTTCGAGCGACAGCGCGAGGGCGATCGACACGCGCTGCCGCATGCCGCCGGAGAGCTCCCCGGGGTAGCGGGCGAGCATCGTGGCGGGGAGCTTCACCTTGTCGATGAGCTCCCGCATCCGGGCGTCCCACCGCTCGCGCGGCACGTGCCCGTGCGCCTTGAACACGTCGATGAAGTGGTTGCGGATCGTCCGCACCGGGTTGAGCGCGTTCATGCCCGACTGCAGCACCATCGCGAACCCGCCCTGCCGCTGCTGGCGGAGCGCTTCGTCGTCGAGGTCGCGGATGTCCGACCCGGCGAAGAAGATGTTGCCGCCGTTGGTGCGCGCTGGAGGCTTTTGCAGCCGCGTCAGCGCGTACCCGAGGGTCGACTTGCCGGAGCCGGACTCCCCCACGAGGCCGACGAACTCGCCCTTCCGCAGGGAGAACGACACGTGGTCGACGGCCTGGACGGCCTCCTGGCCGGTGGACTCGTAGACGACCGACAGATCGCGGACGTCCAGCAGGACGTCACCAGCGTCGGGACCTTCGGACTGGAGGCGCGTGGCGGCGCCGCCACGGGCCTCCCGGCCGTCTGCTGCGTGCGTGGGTGCGCCGCTCATGCGGTGGCCTCCTTGCGCTTGCGGCGCGCGCCTTCGCGCAGCCGCGGGTTGGACACGGCGTCGACGCCGAAGTTGATCAGGGTCAGGCTCATCGCCAGGAGGGCGATGCAGAGACCGGGGGCGAACAGCAGGATCCACTGACCGGTGAGCAGCGCGTTCGAGTTCTGCGCCCAGTAGAGGATCGTGCCCCAGCTGACGATCGACGAGTCACCGAGCCCGAGGAACTCGAGGCCCGCCTCGGCGAGGATCGCGCTCGTCGCCGCACCGAAGAACGAGCCGACGATGAGGCTCGTCATGTTCGGGAGGATCTCGCGGAACACGATGCGGGTGGCGCCGTCGCCGGAGAACTGCGCGGCCGTCACGAAGTCACGGCTGCGGAGCGACTGCGTCTGGCTCCGGAGGACCCGAGCGCCCCAGGCCCAGCCGGTGACCACGATCACGGCGATGATCACCGCGATGCCGCCGTTCTGCAGGTACGCGGCGATGACGATCATGAGCGGCAGGCCGGGGATGACGAGGAAGAGGTTCACGATGAACCCGATGACCTCGGCGACCCAGCCGCGGATGTAACCCCAGCTCAGTCCGATGGCGACGGCCACGAGCGTGGAGAGGAAGCCCGCGACCGCACCGACGAGCACGGAGACCCGGGCGCCGTAGATGAGCTGGGAGAGGACGTCCTCGCCGGCGGCGGTGGTGCCCATCCAGTGTGCCCAGGTGGCGTCGGCGCTGCGGGCGAAGCCGTTCTGGCTCGCGCCGTAGGGGGCGAGGAGCGGGGCGGCGATGGCCACGACGACGAACACGGCGAGGATGATGATGCCGATGCGGGCCTTGGTGTTGCTCCACACGACGCCGAACTGGCGGGCGGCGGCGAGCCACTTGGACGGGGCTGCTGGTTCGTGCTGCGTGCGTACTGCGACCGTGGTGTCCGGTGCTTTGGTCTGGGTCATCGGCGCGTCCTCGGGTCCAGGACGCCGTAGAGGACGTCCACGATGAAGTTGGCGATGAGCACCGACACGGTGATCATCAGGAAGAGGGCCTGCATGAGCGGGTAGTCCTGCCCGATCACGGCGTTGAACAGCAGGTAGCCGATGCCCGGGTACCCGAACACCTGCTCCACGAGCACGGACCCGCCGACGACACCGCCGAGCGCGAGGCCGAAGCCGGTGAGGTTCGGCAGGATCGCGTTCCGGGCTGCGTACCGGACGGCGACCGTTCGGCCGCGGAGCCCGTTGGCCTCGGCGAAGGTGACGTAGTCGTCGCCGAGCGTGTTGATCATCGCGTTGCGCATGCCGATGATCCAGCCGCCGAGGCTCGTCACGAGGATCGTGATCGCCGGGAGCATCGCGTGCTGCAGGGCGTCCCCGATGAACTGTCCGCTGAAGCCCGGCGTGGTCGTGGCCGAGTAGGCCCCGGTCGTCGGGAACCAGTGCAGGACGTAGCCGAGGAAGAACAGCAGCAGGAGCGCGGTCCAGAAGTACGGGAACGTCGACATGAAGCTGCCGGACAGGGTCGGCAGGGAGTCGAGCCAGGTGCCGCGCTTCCACGCCGCCCCGACGCCGATGAGGGTGCCGAGCACGAACGCGATGATCGTGACGAGCCCGACGAGCACCAGCGTGTACGGCAGCGCCTGCGCCACGAGGTCGCCGACGGGCTGGGGGTAGAACGTGTAGCTCGTGCCGAAGTCGAGGGTGACGACCTGGTGCAGGTAGCTGACGTACTGGTCCCAGAGGTTGCCGCTCGGGACGCCGAGCTGCGCCTCGATCGCCTTCTTCGTGGCGTCGGTGACGGGGCCGTTCTGGCTGAGCTTCGCGAGTGCGGCGTCGGTCGGGCTGCCCGGCATGAGCCGAGGGAGCACGAAGTTCAGCGTGACCGCGGCCCAGAGGGTCAGGACGAACAGGACGAGTTTCTGGAGGAGGTACTTCACTTCGCTTCCTCCTGTTCCTCGAGGATCTGGCGGCCTGCGGCACTGTCGCGGAGCCGCAGTTTCGAGAAGATCAGCAGCGGTGCGGAGTCGTAGTTCTGCGGTGCCATGTACGGGTCCTCCGCGCTCGGCCACCCGACGAACTTGTTCGTGTTGAACAGACCCCAGAGGCCGCCGTAGTACATGCCGATGACCGGGACGTCGTCGTAGACGATGTTCTGCAGCTGGTGCAGGATGGCCCGCTGCCGGGACTCGTCCGTCGTCGCCTTGTACTCGTCGAGGAGCGCCTGGGTGTCGGCGTTCCGGTACCGCTCGAAGTTGTTCACCGTCGACTTGCCGACGGGCTGGTAGAAGTCGCTCGACAGCAGCGAGTTGAAGGCCTGGTAGACGTCACCGTTGCCCATCCCGCCCATGGCCATGTCGAACTTTCCGTTGTTGAGGTTGGCCTGGTAGCCGGCGGGCTGCGGCGCCTGGAGGGACACCTTGATGCCGATCGCGGTGAGGTCGCGCTGCACCTGCTGGGCCGCGCGGAGCCAGTCGGAGTAGCCGTTCGCGGTCATGATCGTGATGGTCAGCTGCTTGCCGTCCTTCACGAGCTTGCCGCCCTGCTGCGTCCAGCCGGACTTCGCGAACTCCTGCAGCGACCGCTTCGTGTCCTGCGTGATCATCCCCTTGTCCGGGATGGACGGGTCGAGGTACTGCTCCTGGTTCGGCAGGATCAGGCCCGTCTGACCGGCGGCCGTCAGGTTGCCCTCGGTCGCGGTCTCGGCGATGTCCTGCCGGTCGAGCGCGTACGAGATGCCCTTGCGGACGTTGACGTCGTTGTACGGCGCCTTCGTGAGGTTCGGCACGAGGCCGATGACACCGCCGGCCGGGAACCACCACGTGTTGGTCTTCGACGCAGCACCCCACGTGCCCTTGACGTCCGAGATGAACGAGTACGCCCAGTCGTAGCCACGCGTGACGGTGTCGAGCTGGGTGTTCGTGGCTGGGAGGATGAGGTGCTTGATGGCGATCTTGTCGGCCTGCCAGTACCGGGGGTTCTTGTCCATCGAGTACTGCTGGTCGGTGTAGTTGCCGAGCACGAACGGCCCGGTGCCGACGGGGTTCGGGTCGCGCCACGTGGTCGGGTCCTTGACCTTCCCCCAGTGCTGCTCGCCGAGGATGTACGTCGCGCCGATGATGTTGAGGCTCGGCACGTCGTCGCTCTTGAGGTGGAAGACGACGTGGTCGCCGTCCTGCTCGATGCGGTCGATGTGCTGCCAGGCGCCCTTGATGTCCATCGCGGGGAACTTCTTGAGCAGGTCGAACGTGAAGACGACGTCCTTCGCGCTGAAGGGATCGCCGTTCGACCACTCGACGCCCTGCCGGATGGTCATGTCGATCGTGCGCGCGTCCGGCTGGGTCCAGCTGCTCGCGAGCCAGGGCGTGCCCTTGCCGTCGAGCGGGTTGACCTCGATCAGCGGCTCGTACATCCACTTGCTCGCGGTGCGGGCGTTCGAGATGTACGGGTTGAAGTTGCGGTCGAACAGCGGGTTGCCGTGGTCGGCGTTGATGAGCATCGTGTCCTTGCCGATGCTCGGGTCCGGCTGGGAGCGGACCTGGATGCTGCAGCCGCTCGCCGCGAGGGCCACGACGGCGATGCCGGCCAGGGCGGCGAGGAGACGGCCGCGCCGGCGGGGACGGGCGGGGCCGGTGGCACGGGTGCCGCGGGCTGCGCGCGGAGCGGCCGTCTGTGGGCCTGCTGGTTCGCGCATGCCTGGCTCGCGCATGCGCTGTGGGGGAAGCGTCATTGCTCGGTCGACCTCCGTGTCGATTGGGTACCGCACCAATGTATGCGCTTACATCGCGGCGTGCAACCACCGGTCCTGATCGGCGGGGTGCAACACGGCGTCCGGTGCCGTCAGGCGTCGAGGACCGGCGGGCAGCTCTCGCGGAGCAGCACCTCGACCGGCAGGCGCACGGCACGCGGGGGCCCGTCGGGGCGGGCGAGCCGCTCGACGATCGCCCGCACGGCGGCACGCCCGAGCTCCCCCATCGGCTGGTGCACGGTCGTGAGGCGCGGCTGCGAGAAGCGACCAGCGTCGATGCCGTCGAACCCGGTGACGACGACGTCCTCCGGCACCCGGATGCCGAGGGCCGCAGCGGCGTCGAGCGTGCCGAGCGCCGACTGGTCGTTCGAGCAGACGACCGCACGGGGGACGGCACCCTCGAAGAGCGACGTCGCGAGCTCCCGGGCGCGGGCGCGGCCGAAGTCGCCGTGCACCACGGGCACGTCGGCCGGGTCGACCCCGTGCTCGACGAGGGCCGCGCGGAACCCCGCCGCGCGCTCCATGTCGTCCGGCGAGTCGATCGGACCGGCGACGTAGGCGATCGAGCGGATCCCGAGGCGTCCGACCACGTGCGACACGACGGTCCGCATGCCCGCGGCGTTGTCGACGCTCACCGAGTCGAAGCCGTGCGAGCGCCGGTCGTCCGCGAGCACCACCACGGGGATGCGCCGGGCGACGTGCTCGAGCAGTTCGTCCGGGACGGTCTGCGCGAGCACGGCGAGGCCGTCGACCCGGCCGGCGACGTCGTTCACGATGACGTCCCTCGAGGGACCCCGACCGGCCGCGACCATGAGCGCGAGGCCGCGTTGCCACGCCTCGACCTCGGCGCCGCGGAGGACCTCGTCGAAGTAGAGGTTCGACGAGAACGGCTGCGTCACGTGCCGGCGGTCGTCGACCACGCGGACACCGCCGTCCGTGACGAGGTCCGGCCGCTCGTCGGGCACGACGTCGAAGCCCGGGAGCAGGAGTCCGACCACGCCGGTGCGCTTGCCGGCGAGCGCACGCGCGTTGCCGGAGGGCACGTAGCCGAGCGTCCGGATGGCCGCCTGCACGCGGTCGCGGGTGCCCTCGCGGACGGCGTCGGGCGTCCGGAGCACGCGCGAGACGGTGGCGATGGAGACACCGGCGGCGGACGCCACGTCGTAGACCGTGGGAGGTGCGGTGCGCTGTCCAGCCAAGCCGTGCCTCCCGTCCGCCGTCGCGCTGGTGGTGCCGCGCCCGGTGCGGCCGGACCATCCTAGGCACGCCGTCCGGGCCGATCCGTCCACAGGTGCGCGCAGACCCTTGCGCTCCGCGGACGAACACGGTCACACTTGAGCGACCTCAGTACGTCCCGTGAGGAAGCGCATCCGCAGGCAGGGGCCTGCGCCACCGATCCGATGCCCACACACACAGGAGCCGACGATGTCGAAGAACACCCGCGGACAGAGCCGTGACGTCATCACCGAGTCGATCGCCATCGACGAGGTGAAGAGCGGACTGCTCGACCACAGTCAGGGGAACCAGAACGCCTGGATCTTCGGTGAGGTCGACGGGAGCGAGGAACCGACGCTCTGACGCGCCGGTCGACGCGAGCTAGCGCCGTCAGCGCTCCGTCGACCCGTTGGCGCGCTCGGCCGGCCCGCCGGAGCGTTCGGTCGGCCCGACGATCGCCATGCCCGCACCGCGGAGCCGCCGTCGCTCCTGCGCGATGAACGCGAGCAGCCGGTCGTTGGTACCGGCGACGTGCGCTGCGAGCAGTTCCGCCGCGCGGTCGGCGTCGCCCGAACGGACGGCGTCGAGGATCTGGCTGTGCTCGTCCCAGGCGGCGTCGCGGGCCTCGGGCGTCCGCACCTCGATCCAGCGGGTCCGCTCGAGGCGGGTGAGCGCGTCCGCGACGGCGTCGGTGATGAACCGGTTGCCGCCGAGCGACGCGAGGTCGAGGTGGAACGTCGAGCCCATCCGGATGCCCGAGCGCTGGTCGGGTGCCTCGCGGAGGTCGTCGAGGTGTGCCCGGACCTCGTCGAGCTGCTCGGTGGAGGCGCGCGCGACCGCGAGCCTGGCGGCCGCGGGCTCGAGGACGCCACGGAGTTCCGCGAGCGAGGCGATCTCGTCGAGGTCGATCGGGGTGACCATCCACGAGCGCCCCTCGTGCAGGATGAGCCCCTCGCGTTCGAGCCGCGACAGTGCGGCTCGGACCGGGGTGCGCGAGGCATGGAACCGCGCCTCGAGCCCGCGCTCCGAGATGCGCTCGCCCGGGGCGATGTCGAGGGTCAGGACCGCCGCGCGCAGGTTGTCGTAGAGCTGCGCGGTCTGCGAGACCGCCACGCCGTCCGCGGTCACCACGTCTGTCGTTCCAGCCACGGTCCGAGAGCCTAGCAGGAATGGTATACCGTTTTGGTATACCAATCAGTCCCCGAACGGAATCATCGTGACGACGACCACCACATCGCGCCCGACGATGAGCCGCCGCGCGTGGACGATGCTCGCGCTGGGCGTCGCCGCGCAGGCAGCCGGCACCCTCGTCGTCTCCGCGCCCGCGCTCCTCATCCCGCACCTGCACGCCCACGGCACCCCGCTGCCCGTCGCCGGCGTCCTCGCCGCATCGCCCACGTTCGGCATGGTGCTCACCCTGATCGCCTGGGGCGCCGTCACGGACCGGTTCGGCGAGCGTGCGGTGATCGCCGGTGGTCTCGTCCTGACGACCGTCGCGGTGGCGGCAGCGTGGCTCGCGGCGGGGAACACCGTGCTGCTCGGGATCGCGTTCCTCGCAGCGGGCATGACGAGCGCGTCGACGAACGCCGCGAGCGGTCGCGTGGTGGTGGGGTGGTTCCCGAAGGAGCGCCGCGGGCTCGCGATGGGCATCCGGCAGATGTCACAGCCGCTCGGCGTGACCCTGGCGGCGGTGACGGTGCCGCAACTCGCCGAGTCCGCCGGCATCCGGGCATCGCTCGTGCTGCCGGTCGTGCTCTGCGCCGTGCTCGCGGTGCTCTGTACGATCGGGATCGTCAACCCGCCGAGGGCCTCGCGGGCCGACGCCCCGGCGGAGCACGTGGCGAACCCCTACCGCACCGACGGGTTCCTCTGGCGGGTGCACGCGGTGTCGGTGCTGCTCGTCGTGCCGCAGTTCACCCTGTCCACGTACGGGCTGGTGTGGCTCGTCGGGCTCGGATGGTCGACGGGTGCGGCCGGACTCCTCGTCGGCGGCGCACAGTTCGTCGGTGCCGTCGGGCGCATCCTCGTCGGGGCCTGGAGCGACCGGGTCGGCTCCCGCGTCGGCCCCCTGCGGATCGTCGCCCTGAGCGCCGCGGCGGTGATGGGCGTGCTCGCGCTCGTGGACGTGACACACCTGGCGGCGGGGGCGGTGTTCCTCGTGGTGGCGACGAGCGTGACCGTCGCGGACAACGGGCTGGCGTACACGTCGGTGGCCGAGGCCGCGGGACCGTTCTGGTCGGGTCGCGCCCTCGGGGCGCAGAACACGGGGCAGTTCATCGCGGCGAGCGCCGTCGGGCCCGGGGTCGGCGCGCTCGTCGCGGGCCTCGGGTTCGCCGCGTCCTTCTCGATCGTGGCGGTCCTGCCGCTGCTCGCGCTCCCGCTCGTGCCGAGGGCGGACCGCTCGCACGACTGACGCGCCCGGGCGTGCGGTACCGAGGTTGCGCGACTCGCCGCCCGCAGGTCGCCGAGGTTCCGACGACCGAGGCGGGAGCCGGCGAGATGCCGGTGTTCCGGAACCTCGGCAGGGCGGCTCGGGTGCGGACGCGCGCGCGGGACGGACTGGAGGCCCGTGGCGGGGTCGCCACGGGCCTCCCGTCCGTCAGGGGTCACGTGATCAGGCGGGCACGGCCGGTCCGACCGGCCAGCGCAGGAGCGCGGCCGCCGCTGCACCGCCCGGCAGGGACGCCGCGTTGACGAGCACGAGCTCCGCGTCCGTCAGCACCGCCGCCCGGACGAGCGCGCAGACCGCGGGCACCGGCCCGATCACCGGGACGCCGCCGGCCTGCTCCGGAGCCGTCGCGACCCAGGGCGCCGCCCCGAGTGCGAGGAGCGTCCGGTCCCCGATGGCGACGGCGTCGAGCGCGACCACCGAGCTCTGCGCCTGCTGCAGCGCCTCGACCACGGAGCCGAGCCCGGTCACCGCCTGGTTGTCGCCGCGTCCGACGTGGGTCCGGAGGAGGTCCTCGAGGTCGTGCCGACGGGTGGCGACGACGCGGGCGAGCGCGATCTCGACGTGCTCGACGAAGGCCTGCTTCGACGCGGTGTCGGCGCGGGGGTCACCGGGGAACACCGACACGAGGGCCTTCGTCTCGGTCGACAGGGACTTCACGAGGAGCTCGCGTGCGGTGACGTCCCCCGCGATGACGACGAGCCCTGGTCGGCGCTCGCGGACCGTGGCGTCGAGGGCACCAGCGAGCTCGGACTGGTTCTGCTTCCAGATCTCCTCGGTGTGCTGCTGCCAGTGCGGCTGCTTCCACCCGGTGCCGGCCTTGGCGTAGTGCAGGGTGTCGTTGCGGCCCTCGACCTGCTGCTCGTCCGGGGCGACGGGCGCGTGGCCGAGCCGGTAGGTGCGGAAGGCACCGCCCTCCTTGCCGGCGTGCACGACGAGGAAGGGCAGGTCGACGGGGCGGTGGGCGACGAGGGGTACGAGGTCCGGGACGGCCCCGACGCCGACCGACTCCACGCCGTGCAGGTGTCCGGGGAGCACCTCGCTCAGGACGATCGATCCCTCGTGGACGAGCACGTACCGGGTGACGGGCGAGGGGACGCCGGCCTCCTGCTCGAACTCGGCGGCGACGGCGTCCACGACGGCGTCGGTGGCGCCCTGCGCACGGAGCGACTCCTCGACCGCGCGGAGCTTGAGCGCCGCCTGCCGCCTCGGGTCCTCCACGTTGCCGGAGACGTCCGCGTAGGCCCAGGCCCACGTGCCCCCGTCCTCCAGCCGCTGTCCCAGGATCCCGTGCAGTTCGCTCGTCGCGTTGGTCGACGTCATGGTAGCTCCTTCCGCTCAGCGTGCCGGAGCAGGTCTGCCCCGACGGCGGACACCGGTTCGGACGGACCCTGTCACGGTCCCCTGCGTCCGCGTCAGCCCACACTCCACCCGTCGACCCGGATGCGTCCACAGTGCGGAGGGAACGCCCAGCGACCTGCGTGAAAGTACAGCAACGCTCGGTTTTGTGGTTGGCTGGGCGGGACCCCGATCGACGACGAACCGGAGCCGTGCGATGACGCCGACAGGCAGAAGAAGCCCCATCACGAGACGACAACTCCTGGGCTTCGGCCTGGGGACGGCGGCGGCGGGCCTGCTCGCCGGCTGTGCGGTGCCGGGCTCGACGAACGTGAACAAGGCGGCGTTGATCCCCGCCTCGTCGGGCGGCGAGACCGTCCAGCTCACCTACTGGGCGTGGCTCAAGGACCTGCAGAAGGTCTGCGACGTGTGGAACGCGAAGAACCCCCGCATCCAGGTCACCGCGAACTGGATCCCCGGCGGCAACAGCGGCGGCTACCAGAAGATGTACTCCGCGCTCGCGGCCGGCGGTGGCCCGGACATCGGACAGGTCGAGCTCCGCCAGATCCCCGAGTTCATGCTCGCGAACGGCCTGACGGACCTCGCCCGGTACGGCGCGAAGGACTTCGAGTCGAAGTACGACGAGGCAGCGTGGGCGCAGGTCTCGTTCGTGGACGGCATCTACGGCATCCCGCAGGACACCGGCCCCATGGGCTTCTACTACCAGACCGCGATCCTCGAGCAGGCCGGCGGGGAACCCCCGAAGACGTGGGACGAGTGGCGCGACCTCGCCGACAAGGTGCGTGGCACGGGCAACGGCAACTACCTCGAGGTGTTCCCGGTCGCCGACGCGTCGCCGTTCGCCGCCTACGCGCAGCAGGCCGGTGCGCGGTGGTTCAGGATCGACGGCGACGAGTGGGTCGTCGACATGACCGACGACAAGACGATGATGGTCGCCGAGTTCTTCGACGGCGTCATCGACGACAAGCTCGTCGACACGAGCGCCGGCGCGTACTCCCCCGGTTGGTACGCCGCGGCGGCGAGCGGCAAGATCGCGGCCGTCACGAGCGCGAGCTGGGGCGACGCCCTCATCCAGTCGGTGCAGGGCGGTGAGGGCAAGTGGAAGGTCGCGCCCATGCAGACGTGGGGCGACACGGGCTTCGGCTCGAGCGCGATCGGCGGTTCGACCGCCGCGGTCCTCGCGAACGCGAAGCACCCGGCCGAGGCGCTCGAGTTCATCACGTGGATGACCACCTCGGAGGAGGGCATCAACGCGATGATCAAGTACTGCGGCATCGGCTGGTCGCCCGCCAAGGACTACATCGGCGCCGCGCGCCAGAAGCCGAGCGCGTGGTTCTCCGGGCAGAACTACAACGAAGAGGTCTTCGTCCCCGCCGCGCAGGAGCAGAACGTCGACTGGTCGTGGTCCCCGGTCACGCAGTCCGCGTTCACGAGCCTGCAGAACCAGTTCCGCCGCAAGCTGACCGGCGGCCTGAAGCTCACCGACGCGGTGGAGCTCGCCCAACGGGAGATCGTCCAGTCCTTCAAGGACAAGGGCCTGAGCGTGAGGACCGCACGATGAGCCAGCAGACCGGCACACGCCAGACCGGCGGCACCACGCCGACCTTCCGGACGAGCACGAAGGCCACCAGCGCGCAGAAGCGGGCGCCGTGGATCCTGCTCGGACCCTTCCTCGCGCTGTTCGTCCTGACGTTCATCATCCCGATCATCAGCGCGCTGTTCCAGAGCTTCACCACCGTCGACCGCAAGGGCCTGTTCGGCGAGGACGGCGTCGTCGGCCGGTTCGCCGGGTTCGACAACTACGCGATCGCGCTGCAGGACTCCGGGTTCGTCGCCTCGATCGGCCGGATGCTGCTGTTCGGCATCGTGCAAGTCCCGGTGATGATCATCCTCTGCACGATCCTGGCGCTGCTGCTCGAGTCGGCGAGCGCCCGCTGGCCCGCGTTCTTCCGGGCCGTGTACTTCATGCCGTACGGCGTCCCCGGCGTCATCGCGACGATCCTGTGGTCGTTCCTCTACGTCCCCGGGCTCTCCCCGATCGTGGCGCTGCTGCAGTCGATCGGGCTGCAGCCGGACTTCCTCGGCGCGAACAGCGTCCTGTGGTCGATCGCGAACATCGTCACCTGGACGTACACCGGCTACAACATGCTCATCATCGTGGCGCAGCTCAAGTCCATCCCGGGCGAGGTCTACGAGGCCGCGAAGATGGACGGCGCGAACGCCTTCCAGGTCGCGTGGCGCATCCAGATCCCGCTCATCGCGCCGGCGCTCGTGCTCACGACCGTGTTCTCGATCATCGGCACGCTGCAGCTCTTCGCGGAGCCGCAGATCCTGTCCACGGTCGCGCCCGCGATCGACACGGAGTACACGCCGAACTACGCGGCCTACACGAACGCGTTCGCCTTCAACGAGTACGGCGTCGCCTCGGCCCAGGCTGTGATCATCGCGCTGGCCGCGTTCATCCTGTCGTTCGCGTTCCTCGCGCTGACGAACCGGCCGCCGAAGAGCGAGCGGGACCAGAGGAAGCGCGCGAAGCGCGACGGCCTGGAGGCACGGCGTGCGCTCCAGACGCGCGTCACCGCCGACGGTGGGTCGCGGCCCGCCACCGGTGTCGCGAACCGCAACACGACCACCGGGGCCGCACCGCGCCTCCAGGCCGAAGGGGACAACCGATGAGCGGCGAACGCATTGACGGACCGCAGTCGCAGGCTCCTGCGGCGCTGGCGTCGCGGCGCCGCTGGCGCGTCGCTCAGAGCTCCAGCGCGCCGGTGACCAAGCAGGCGGCCGAACCCGTCGACACGACCGCGATCACGGCGCACCAGCGCCGCAAGCTCGACCGGTCCGGGAAGTCGCAGATCGTCGTGACGGGGATCCTCGTCATCGTCGCGATCTACTTCCTGGTGCCGCTCTACTGGGTGGTCATCGCGGCGACGAAGACCACCGGGGCACTGTTCGCGACGAACGGGTTCTGGTTCGGCGGCGAGTTCGCGCTGTTCAGCAACATCGCGCAGGTGTTCTCGTACGACGGCGGCATCTTCGTCCGGTGGATCGCGAACAGCATCCTGTACTCGGGCGTCGGTGCCGTGCTCGCGACGTACTTCGCCGCCGCCGGCGGGTACGCCCTCGCGAAGTACGAGTTCCGCGGGCGACAGCTCGTGTTCGGCACGATCCTCGGCGGCGTGCTCGTCCCCGGCACCGCGACGGCGCTGCCGCTGTTCCTGCTGTTCTCGACGCTCGGGCTGACCGACACGTACTGGAGCGTGCTCATCCCGAGCCTCGTCTCCCCGTTCGGGCTGTTCCTCTGCCGGGTCTACGCGGCGGCGTCAGTCGACACGGCGCTCCTCGAGCAGGCGCGCATCGACGGGGCCGGTGAGCTGCGGATCTTCCACACCATCGTGCTGCGGCAGATGACGCCGGCGCTCGTGACGGTGTTCCTGTTCCAGGTCGTCGGCATCTGGAACAACTTCTTCCTGCCGCTCATCATGCTGGCGGACCAGAAGCTGTACCCGATCACACTGGGACTCAACAACTGGCGTGCACAGGTCGATCGTCTGCCAGAGTTCTACCAGCTCACCACCGGCGGAGTGCTCGTCTCGGTCATCCCGCTCGTGATCGCGATCATCGTCCTGCAGCGCTTCTGGCGCGGGGGCCTCACGGAAGGATCGGTCAAGGGTTGACCGTCACTGCACAGCCATCCGCCGACTCGGCACGCGCCGACCTGGCGTCCACCGCCCCCGGCTCCGACTCGCGACTGGCACCCCGTGCCTGGTTGCACACGGACGCCCCCTCGCTGTCGCTGGACGGCGAGTGGGACTTCCGCTGGTCGCCCGTCGCCGACGTCCCGGTCCCCGGGGCGGACGACGACTGGGGCACCCTGCCGGTGCCGTCGCACTGGGTGCTGCACGGGCACGGGGCACCGAGCTACACGAACCTGCAGTACCCGTTCCCGATCGACCCGCCGCACCCGCCGGAGGAGAACCCCACCGGTGACCACCGGCGCACGTTCTCGCTACCGGACTCGTTCGACGCGGCCGCCCGGGTCGTGCTGCGGTTCGACGGCGTCGAGTCGCACTTCCGGGTGTGGCTGAACGGCTCGCTCGTCGGCTGGAGCACCGGCTCGCGGCTCGTCACCGAGTTCGACGTGACCGCGCTGCTGCGTCCGGGGTCGAACGAGCTGCTCGTGCGCGTGCACCAGTGGTCCGGTGCCTCGTACCTCGAGGACCAGGACCAGTGGTGGCTGCCCGGCATCTTCCGCGACGTCACGCTGCTCGCGCGTCCGACCGCGGCGATCGACGACGTGTTCGTGCGCGCCGGATGGGCGCCGGTGCTCGGGTCCGCCGCGACCGCCGGCACCGCCGCGTCGGGGCGGCCGTCGACGGGGACGGGGACGATCACCGTGCCGACGCTCGACGCCGTGTTCCCGGTGCGGTTCGCCGTTCCGTCGCTCGACGTCGACGTGACGTGGGCGTCCGCGTCCGACGTCGCACCGATCACCGTCGAGGGCGTCGAGCCGTGGAGCGCCGAACTGCCGCGGCTGTACGACGCGACGCTGTCGACCGGCACCGCCGCCGGCGGACGCACGGGCGGCGAGACCGTCTCGCTCCGCCTCGGCTTCCGGTCGGTGCGCATCGAGGGCGACCGGTTCCTCGTGAACGGCGAGCGCGTGGTCTTCCACGGCGTGAACCGGCACGAGACCCACCCCGTGCGCGGGCGCGTCTTCGACGAGGAGCACGCCCGCGCCGACATGGCGCTCATGAAGCGGAGCAACGTCAACGCGATCCGCACCTCGCACTACCCGCCGCACCCGCGCGTGCTCGACCTCGCGGACGAGCTCGGGTTCTGGGTGGTCCTCGAGTGCGACCTGGAGACCCACGGCTTCCTGTTCACCGGGTGGGTGGGCAACCCCTCCGACGACCCGGCCTGGCGCGACGCGTACCTCGACCGGATCGCGCGGACGGTCGAGCGGGACAAGAACCACCCGTCGATCGTCATGTGGTCCCTCGGCAACGAGTCGGGCACCGGTCGGAACCTCGCGGCCATGTCGCAGTGGGTGCACGACCGCGACGACGAGCGGCCGGTCCACTACGAGGGCGACTACACGGGTGAGTACACCGACGTGTACTCGCGCATGTACCCGACGCTGCAGGAGACCGAGTCGATCGGTGGTGGCACGCCCACGCCCCTGATGGAGTGCGGCCCGGCCGAGGCGGCACGGCAGCGGTCGAAGCCGTTCATCCACTGCGAGTACGTGCACGCGATGGGCAACGGACCGGGGCAGATCGCCGAGTACGAGGCCCTCGTGGACAAGTACCCGCGGCTCCACGGCGGCTTCGTGTGGGAGTGGCGGGACCACGGCCTGCTCACCCACACCGCCGACGGCACGCCGTACTACGGGTACGGCGGCGACTTCGGCGAGGTCGTGCACGACGGCAACTTCGTGATGGACGGCCTCGTGCTGCCCGACGACACCCCGACCCCTGGCCTCGCGGAGTTCGCGGCCGTCGTGGCGCCGATCCGGATGTCGTCGTCGGACACCACGCTGCTCGTCGAGAACCGGTACCACTCGGCCTCGACCGCGGGACTCCGCTTCAGCTGGACGCTGTCGCGGAACGGCGAGGTCGAGGCGTCCGGGCGGCTCGCACCCGGCGTGATCGCCGCTCGGGCGTCCGCGACCGTGCCCGTGCCGGACGAGGTGCTGCAGGCCGCCGCCGGCTCGGTCGCACCCGGCGACGAGCTCTGGTTCGACGTGACCGCGGAGCTCGCCGGACCGACCGCGTGGGCGGACACCGGCCACGTCGTGGCACGCACGCAGCGGCTCGTCGCGAGCCGACCGGCGGACGCGCCACGGGCCTCCCGGCAGGGGTGGGACGGCGACCGTCTCGGCGACGGCACCTTCACCGCCCGCGGTGACCTGGTCTCGTTCAAGGGCCACGAGGTCGCCGGACCGCGACTCGAGCTCTGGCGCGCGCCGACGGACAACGACCGGCTGTCGTCACAGGGCGGCTACGAGACGGCCGACCCCGTGCTCACTGGCGGCGTCGGCGACCCGGACGCTCCGGCGTCGGCCGAGCGGTGGGTCGAGCGTGGGCTCGACCGGCTGACGCACCGGCTGGTGTCGGTCGACCGCACGGCGGACGGCCTCGTGCAGCGGGTCCGGGTCGCGGCGGCGAACAGCGGGTGGGGCGTCGACGTCACACACCGCTGGACCCTGACGGACGCCGGACTGCAGCTGCAGACGGACGCCGTGCCGTTCGGGGCGTGGGACGTCACGTGGCCGCGGTTCGGCGTGCGGTTCGACCTGCCCGTGTCGTTCCTCGACGAGACCGCGACGTGGTTCGGCACCGGTCCGGAGGAGTCCTACTCGGACTCCGACCACGCGGCCCGGGTCGGACGCTTCACTGCGCCGGTCCGCTCGCTGACGGTCGAGTACTCGCGGCCGCAGGAGTCCGGCCACCGGCCTGAACTGCGGTCGCTGAGCGTCGGCGACCTCACCGTGACGACGGTCGGCTCCCACCGCGCGGGCTTCACGCTCACGCCGTGGACCGCGCAGCAGGTCACGCGCGCCGGGCACCCGTACGAGCTGCCGACGCCGGACCACGCGTACCTGTACCTCGACGTCGCGCAGCACGGGCTGGGCTCGCGGGCGTGCGGCCTCGACGTGCTGCCAGAGCACCAGCTGTGGCCGCACGCGGCGTCGTGGAGCGTGGTGCTGGGCTAGAGCGGGGCGGCGCGTTCGCGCCGCGAAGAACTACGGAAGCGACATCGAACCGGGCACTCAACCCGGTTCGATGTCGCTTCCGTGGTTCGATGCGACCGCGCGGCGCGCCCGCCGCGCTACGCGCCGAGTGCGCGCAGCGCCTCCGGGTCGCTCTGCTCGAGGAACGCCGTCAGCCGCTCGGGCTCGCCGTCCTCGCCGATCGCCTCGGCCGCCCGACGCAGCGCGAACAGCGCCCGGAGCACGCCGCGGTTCGGCTCGTGCGACCACGGCACCGGACCGGCTCCGCGCCACCCGGCCTTCCGCAGCGCGTCGAGCCCGCGGTGGTACCCGACCCGGGCGTAGGCGTACGACTCGAGCGTCGCACCGCGGTCCCAGGCCTCGTCGGCGAGGAGCGCCCACGCGAGGCTCGACGACGGGTGCGACACCACCACGGAGGCGACGGGAGCGTCCGCGGCGAGCGCCGACGTCACCTCCGGTTCCTCGGGCAGCAGGGTCTCGGGGGTGGCTGGGTTCGGCAGCAGGTTCTCCGGCATGCCTCCAGCCTGTCACCTCTTGCGCGGTAGCACCCCCGGGCGTACCGTGGTGGCCCACCCCGTCGTCACCACGGGGTCGCGGTGCGGGACGACCGGCCGCCGCCACGGGTGACGGCCACGGGGGTCCCCGACGGAAGCAGATGAGTTGCTGTCGATCACCGGTTCCGCTCAGCCCACGCGCTGACACCGTGATCGCGCCCGCCGTCGGGCGCTCCACCGCTCGTGCCCGACCGCACGGTGGTGGCTCCGGTGTCGTGCGCCCAGCACCGACAACCGGGGAGGCACCCGTATGCCCATCAGTCAGTCCGTCGTCCTGAACGACCTCAGTTTCGCCTGGCCCGACGGCACCGTCGCGCTCGACCACCTCACCGCCGCCTTCGGCCGCGGCCGCACCGGCCTGGTCGGGAGGAACGGGGCCGGCAAGTCCACGCTCGTCCGGCTGGTCACGGGGCAGCTCCACCCCACCTCGGGATCGGTCACGACGACCGGTCCGGTCGACCTGCTGCCGCAGCGCCTGACCGCGCGGCCCGACGACAGCGTCACGGACCTCCTCGGCATCCGACCGACGGTCACGGCGCTCCGCGCGGTCCTCGGCGGCGACGCGTCACCGGAGCACTTCGACGTGATCGGCGACGACTGGGACGTCGAGGAGCAGGCCGCCGCCGCACTGTCCGGCATCGGGCTCGGCCTCGACGGTTCCGACCTCGACCGTCCCGTGTCGACGTTGTCCGGCGGACAGGCCGTGCTCGTCGCCGTCGCCGGCATCCGGATGCGTCGAGCACCGATCGCGTTCCTCGACGAGCCGACGAACAACCTCGACCGACGTGCCCGCGGCGTCCTGCTCGACATGGTCGACGGATGGTCGGGCACGCTCGTGCTGGTGAGCCACGACCGGGAGCTCCTCGAGCACGTGGACGAGACCTGCGAGCTGCGCTCCGGGACGCTGACCGTGTTCGGTGGGACGTTCAGCGCGTACGAGGAGCACCTCGCGGTGCAGCAGGCCGCGGCCCTGCGCGAGGTCCGGGTCGCCGAACAGCGGCACCGCACGGAGAAGCGGCAGCGCATCGAGGCGGAGACGAAGATCGCGCGGCGTGCCCGCTCGGGGAAGAAGGCCGCCGAGGGCATGCCGAAGATCTTCGCGAACGAGATGCGGAAGCGTGGCGAGCAGACCGCCGGGCGACTCCGCACCGGGTACGCCGAGGACGAGGCCGCGGCGCTGGCGGCGAAGCACGAGGCCGAGGCCCGGCTGCGGGTCGACGAGTCGATCACGGTCGCGCTGCCCGATCCGGAGGTGCCGGCCTCCCGGATGATCGCAACCGTGACCGTCCGGGGGCGGGACACCATCGTGCAGGGCCCGGAACGGATCGCGGTCGCGGGCGACAACGGGGTCGGCAAGACGACGCTGCTCGAGCAGCTCGTCGATCTCCCGGCCGCCCGCGAGCACCCGCTCCCGAGCACCGGTGCCGTCCCGCACGTCGATCGCATCGGCTACCTGCCGCAGCGGAAGGACTCGCTCGACGACACCGCGACCGTGTTCGACAACGTCCGACGGCACGCCCCGACCGCGAGCGACGCCGAGGTGAAGAACCGGCTCGCCCGGTTCCTCGTCCGTGGGGACGCCGTGGACCGTCGCGCCGGGGACCTCTCCGGCGGCGAGCGGTTCCGGGTGGCCCTGGCCGCGCTCGTGCTCGCGGACCCGCCGCCGCAGCTGCTGGTGCTCGACGAGCCGACGAACGACCTCGACCTGACGAGCGTCGACCAGCTCGTCGACGCGCTGCGGTCCTACCGGGGTGCGCTCGTGGTCGTGAGCCACGACGAGACGTTCCTCGAGCGGCTCGACCTCACGGCCCGGATCGAGCTGTCGTGACCGGGACCGCGGGCCTCGGCCCCGGCCCCGGCCCCGGCCCCGGCTTCGGCCTCGGCCTCGGCCTCGGCGGGACGGTCAGCGGCGCTTCGTCGGCCGGATCGCGAGCGACTCGACCGTGCCACGCTCCGGCAGGTCGACGACGGTGCGGACCGCCGCCGCGACGTCCTCCGGAGCGAGGTAGTACGCGGTGTCGTAGTCCTCGCCGAGCTTCTCGGTGAGGGCGCGCTGCATGTCCGAGTCGGTCCGGCCCGGGTGCACGCTCGACACCCGCACGCCGTTCGCGCGCTCTTCCTCGCGCAGGGCGTCGGCGAAGGCACGGAGGGCGAACTTCGACGCCGCGTAGACCCCGCCACCGGGGCCGGAGTGGAACCCCGAGCCGCTGTTGATCGGCACGACGATGCCCCGGGCCGCGCGGAGGGCCGGCAGCGCGCGACGGGTGAGCTCGGCGACCGCGAACACGTTCGTCGCGAAGACCCGTTCCCACACGGCGCGCTCGGTGTCCGCGACGGTGGTGCCCTCCTCGACGCCGGCGTTGTGCACGAGGACGTCGAGGCGGTCCGGCAGGGCGGGCGCGTCACCGGCACCGAGGTCGCCGACGAACGGCGACGCACTCGGCAGCTCGGACACGAGGGCGTCGACGGCCCCGGCGTCCCGACCGCCCACGTACACGTGGTGCGTCCGCCCGAGGTCGAGCGCGATGGCGCGGCCGATCCCACGGGTCGCGCCCGTCACGAGTGCGGTGGGCAGGCTGACGGGAGGCGCGGTGTCGGTCATGCGCACCAGCCTACGGATGCGGTCCGACGGGGCCGCACCGTGCCTCCAGGCCGGGTGTGCGACCGCAGGTCGCGTCAGCGGGAGGCGACGGACGCGCCGCGCCGGCGGCGGAGCACCACCCACCCGACTGCACCGGCCGCGACCACCGCGACGATCGCGGAGACACCCCAGGGCGAGCCGGCGAAGGCGGCGAGGAGCGCCCAGAACAGGGCCAGACCGACGGTCGCGTAGACGAACGCCCACGCGACGCACCCGACCAGCATTGCGACCGTGTACCGCCACCACGGGACCCGGGCGAGGCCCGCGGCCGCGTTCACCATCGTCTGCAGGCCGACGGTGAGGAAGCTGACCGTGACGACCGGCAGCCCCCAGCGGTCGAGGAGCGCCGAGCCTCGACGGACCGCGGCCGAGTCGAGCCACCGGCCCCACCGCGAGCGTGCCGCCCCGGTCACCGCCAGCCGTGCCAGCCAGTACGTGGCCTGCGCACGGCAGAACACGATGACGAGCAGGGTGGCGACGAGCGGCCAGAACGGCAGGTCGTCGAGGAAGGACGGCACGGGCGAACGGTAGCGGCGCCCGCCGGGAATGTCCTCAGTCTCACCCGGCCGGGTCAGTCGCGGTCGGCGCCCTGGCGGATCCGGATCCCCTCGAGGACGTCCTTCGCCCGCTGCTCGTCCTGCTTCTCGATCTGCCGGGTGTCGCGCTCGGGGAGCTGGATGTCCTCCTCGGCGCGGATGCCGGCCTGCAGCTCCCGGCCGCGTTCGAGCTCGGCGTCGAACTCGGCGCCGAACAGCAGCGCGTTGTTCGTGATCCAGATCCACAGCAGGAAGACGATCACGCCACCGAGCGAGCCGTACGTGGCGTTGTAGTTCGAGAAGTTGCCGACGTAGAACCCGAACCCGACGCTGGCGATGATCAGGATGAGGATCGCGACGATCGAACCGCCGCTCACCCATCGGAACTTCGGCTGCTCGACGTTCGGCGCCCAGTAGTACAGGACCGCGACCACGATCACGGCGATGACGAGCAGGATCGGCCACTGCACGATGAGCAGCACGGTCGCGGCTGCGTCGCCGAGGCCGATGAGGTCACCGACGCTCTTCGCGAGGGGACCGCTGACGAGGACGACGAGGCCGATGACGAGCAGCACGACCGTGAAGAGCGTCACGCCGAGCATCGTCGGGCGGAGCTTCCAGATCGGCCGTCCCTCGCGGACGTTGTAGATGCGGTTCATCGCTCGACCGAACGCCCCGACGTACCCGGACGCCGACCACAGCGCGCCCAGGAGACCGACGATGAACGTGATCGGCGCCGCGGGCGAGCGCACGAGGCCCTCGATCGGGTTGCGCAGCAGCTTCGCCACGTCGCCGCCACCGATGTTCGTCACGACCTTGAGCACGTCGTCGATGGTCTTCGTCGGGTCGGACACGAGGCCGAGGATCGAGACCACCGCCAGGATGCCGGGGAAGAGCGCCAGCACGGTGTAGTACGTCAGACTCGCGGCCAGGTCGGTGCACTGGTCGCTCGAGAACTCACGGAGCGTCTTCTTCAGCGTGTAGACGACGGTCGGCTTCGTGAGGTCGGTGGGGCCGTCCGGCTTCCGCGGGTCGTCGGCGTCGGGCTTCTGTCGTTCGCGTGCCATGGTCAGCCCCTGCCTGCGGCCTTCGCCGCCGCCTTCGACGCCGCCTTCGCGCGGGCAGCGGCCTGCTTGCGGTTCTTCGTCGCGCGGCGCTGGACGGCGGCGATGCCGGCGCGCTGCTTCACCCGGTTGCGGTGCATCGGGTCGCGCTCGAGCGCCTCCTCCGCCGCCTTCCTCCTCGCCTTCCGGCCCTTCCGGCCGGGCTGGGACTGCTCGACCGCACCGGGTCCGTCGCCGCCGCGGGCGCCGAAGGGCAGCAGTGCGGTGAACGCGGTGGAGGCCGGCGGCTGCGCGAGGTGCCCGGCGTCCGTCCGCCCGATCCGCGTTCCGAGGACGATCGCGGCGATGCCGGCGGCCGCGGTCACACCCATCGCCACGAGCGGTGTGGGGTCGCGGTGCCACCGCTGCTTCGTCTTCGCGATCGCCAGGCGGGTGCGCGCAGGCACGTCCGCACGGCGGCGGATCTCCGCGACGGTGTCGGTGATGCCCTCGCGCGCACGGGTGTTCGCGAGTTCGAGCTCGGGGAGGCTGTCGTTGGGCATACACCGTGCCTACCAGGGCCGATCCGCGACGGCCCACAGTTCGGGGCGTCTACGGTGCCGGGCATGTTGTTCCGAGACGTCGCCGAGGGCATCCACCGACTGGAGGTCGCCCACACCAACACCTACCTCGTCGAGACCGGGGACCGGCTGCTCGTGGTCGACGCCGGCCTCCCCGCAGTGTGGCCGCACCTGCAGCTCGCGGTGCGGGACCTCGGGTACTCACCGGCGGCGGTCGAGGCGTTGCTCCTCACCCACGGGCACTTCGACCACGTGGGCACGGCGGACCGGATGCGCCGGGAGTGGGGGACGGCCGTGTACGTGCACCCCGGCGACCGCGAGCTGGCCGCGCACCCGTACTCCTACCGGCCGCAGACGAACCGGTTCGGCTTCGTCGCGCTGCACCCCGGCGGGCTGGCGCCCCTCGGACGGATGCTCCTCGCCGGGGCTGCCTGGGTGTCCGGTGTCTCGGACACGAGGTCGCTCGAGTCCCGGGCCGAGGTCCCCGGGTCGCCGTGGATCATCGAGACCCCGGGGCACACCGACGGGCACGTGGCGCTGCACTTCGCCGACCGCGATGCCGTCATCGTGGGCGACGCGCTCGTGACGCTCGACCCGTACACAGGCGGGATCGGGCCGCGGGTGGTGGCCCCGGCGGCGACGGCGGACGTGCCGGAGGCGGTGGCGTCGCTCGACCGGCTCGTGGACACCGAGGCGGCGCACGTGCTGCCGGGCCACGGTCCGGCGTGGTCGCTCGGGGTGCGGGCGGCGGTGGCGCAGGCGCGGCGCGCGG